>DASRZB010000116.1:0-2022 GCA_035653855.1 Acidothermaceae bacterium
TTCGTGCGCCCGAGTACGAGCACCTGATCGCGCTCGGCGACCTGGCGCGGCAACAGCCTTGCGACGTCGAGTGGGATCGCGAGGTCCGCCTGCTCGAGCAGGTCGAGCGACAGCAGCTCGGCCAGCGACTCGGCTACTTGACGCTCCGTGACAAACCCGAGGTCGACGACCAGCTTGCCGAGGCGCTTGCGCTGCTTGCCGACCAATGTCAGCTGGGTCGCCAGCGCGGCAGTGAGCTGCTCAGGCGTGACGAGGCCACGTTCGACCAGGACGTCGCCGAGCCGGCGCCGCTGGTGCACGCTCGGGGCATCGTGGGTCAGCGGTGCCCCGTGCCCTGGCAGGGAGCCGTGCGCTGGCAGGGACCCGTTCATGAGCGCAGCCCCGGGTGGCGGCGGTGCGTCATGCGAGGTCAAGATTGTTCCGGAATTCACACCGACCCTTTCGGCCGACAGCGACGACAACTGAGAGTTCCGGAATGTCCCACTTCGGCTCGGTCGTTGAATTGCTCGAGGACAGGCCCTGACCTGGGCTTTTGCGGCTCGACGACGAGGGATGGGAAGCCAGATGAGCGTGATCGCCGTGACCGGCTCGACCGGGATGGTCGGCGGTGCCGTCGCCCGGGGGCTAGCGGCAGCGGGGCAGCCCATCCGCCTTGTCGTTCGCGACGACTCGAGAGCACCGCAGTTGACTGGCGCTGAGGTTGCGACTGCAACGTATGGGGATGCGGCGATGCAAGCGGCACTGATCGGCGTCCAGACTCTCTTCCTTGTCTCTGCAAGCGAAGACGCGAATCGCGTCGCGCTGCACACGGCGACCGTTGATGCGGCCGTCGCGGCCGGTGTTGAGCGCATCGTGTACACGTCGTTTTACGGCGCGAGTGCGGACGCCACGTTCACCTTCGCCCGCGACCACTGGCATACCGAACAGCACATTCGTGGCAGTGGCGTGAGCTTCGTCTTCCTTCGCGACAACCTCTATCTCGACGGTCTCGTCGGCTTTTGGATAGGTCCCGACGGCGTACTCGCCGGCCCTGCCGGGGACGGTCGCACCGGAGCAGTCGCACGGGACGACGTTGCCGATGTCGCTGTCACCGTGTTGCTCGACCCGGCGACCCATGACGGCCAGACCTACGACCTCACCGGTCCGCAGGCGATCTGCCTCGCCGACGTAACCGAAGCGGTCGCGGCAGCGTCGGGCCGAGCGGTGCGCTATCAGGCCGAGACGATGGAAGAGGCGTACGCGTCGCGGGCGCACTTCGGGCGGCCGCGCTTCGAGGTCGACGGGTGGGTGTCGGGCTACGTCGCGATCGCGAACGGCGAGCTCGACGCCGTGACCGATACGGTGCCCCGGCTAACCGGCCACCCAGCTGCTGGCCTCGACGATTTCCTACGCGTGCATCCGGAGTCGTACGCCCACCTGCTGTGATCAGTCGCGGCCCCACCCGTTCGCCGACTGAAGGAATTACGCCGTCCCCCGAAATGGGACGACCGAACTCCTTCACTTGGCCAAAGAAGCTCAGCGGAGCGGCGACTTCAGGTAGCCGAGCGTCTTCACGTGGCCGTCGGCCGCAAATCCCCAGTTCAGCAGCGACGTGACCTCAGGCCAGAAGTTCGGGACGTCGCGCATGACGGCGACGATGATGGTGTGGCCGTTACGTGTCGCAGCCCCGACGTAACTTGCGTGCGCCGCGATGGTGTAACCGTTCTTGCCGCCCAGCATCCCGGGATAGCTGTTGAGCAGCCGGTCGTGCGTGTAGATCGTGTACGACTTGCCGTGCGCCAAGGGGAAGGACGCGCTGCGCAGGGCGATGTAGTAGCGGAAGCGCCAGCTCGCAAGCCCGTCGCGGAACATCATCGCGAGGTCATAAGCGGACGACGTTTGCCCGGGCGCGTCGAGTCCGTTCGTCGTGTGCGCAACGGTGTCGTGCGCCTGCAGGTGCGTCGCCATCGTGTTCATTTCAGAGATTGCTTTCGGCAGGCCGCCGAGCCCTGCGCCGATCGTCATCGCCGCGTCGTTGCCCGA
>DASRZB010000117.1:0-3048 GCA_035653855.1 Acidothermaceae bacterium
AATCAGGCGGGTGTCCCGGCCAGTCAGCGTCCATGACCCAATCCTCTCAGCATCGTCGGTGCGACCTACACGTTGAAGCGGAACTCGACGACGTCGCCGTCGGCCATGACGTAGTCCTTGCCTTCGATGCGCACCTTGCCGCGCGCCTTCGCCTCGAGCATCGAACCCGCCGCCATCAACTCGTCGAAAGCCACAACCTCAGCTTTGATGAATCCCCGCTGGAAGTCGGTATGGATGACACCCGCGGCTTCAGGCGCGGTCGCTCCCTTGCGAATCGTCCACGCGCGCGACTCTTTCGGACCCGCCGTCAAGTACGTCTGCAACCCCAGCGTCGAGAATCCAACGCGCGCCAGTGTTGCGAGCCCCGACTCGGTTTGGCCGATCGATTGCAACAACTCCAGCGCCTCGTCGTCCGGCAGTTCGATGAGTTCTGACTCGATTTTCGCATCGACGAAGATGGCTTCAGCGGGTGCGACGAGGCTGCGCAACTCCGCCTTCAGCGGCTCGTTGCCCAGCTCCTCGTCGTCCATGTTGAAGACGTACAGGAACGGCTTCGAGGTGAGCAGTTGCAACTCGCGCAGCGGCTCGGGATCGAGACCGGCCGCGAACACGGTCGTCCCTGAGTCCAGCACCTCACCCGCGTGCCGTACCGCGGCGAGCATGTCGGCCCGCGCCTTCGCAGCAGGGCCACCAAGCCGACTCTCTTTTTCCATCCGAGGGAGCGCGCGCTCTATCGTCTGGAGGTCGGCCAGCATCAGCTCGGTGTTAATGGTCTCGATGTCGTCCTTCGGGCTGACCCGCCCGTCGACATGCGCGACGTCGGGGTCGGTGAAAACCCGCGTGACCTGGCAGATCGCATCGGATTCACGGATGTTCGCGAGGAACTTGTTACCAAGACCCTGACCCTCGGATGCGCCCTTCACCAAACCCGCGATGTCGACGAAACTCACGGTCGCCGGCACGATCTTCACCGAGTTGAACAACCTCGCCAAAGCGCCGAGCCGAGAGTCGGGGACGCCCACCACGCCGACGTTCGGCTCGATGGTGGCGAACGGATAGTTCGCAGCGAGCACGTCGTTTTTCGTCAGCGCATTGAACAGCGTCGACTTGCCAACGTTGGGCAGCCCGACGATGCCGATGGAAAGTGCCACAACCGGCGAGTCTACGGTCCCTGCCGCGCGGTCCACTCGTCGCGGGTAATGCGCCAAATGAGATGGACGCCGCTTTGCTCGGGTGTCGCGATGACGCTGGGCTCTTCACCGACCAGGGCGTAGCCCAGCCGGCGCGGGATGCCCTCGCTCGCCACGTTGGCCCGATCGTGGCGGATCTCGACCCGGTCGATGTCGGGCCGGGTGAAGGCGTGTTCGGTCAGGGCGCTCGTCGCTGCTGTCGCGATTCCACGACGGGTGAGGTCCTTGCGTACCCAATACCCGATCTCGTAGCCGCCGGGGCCGATGCGCGGGTGCAATCCCGACCCACCCGCGATCTGGCCACCGGAAAACAGGCCAACCAACTCGTCCGGCTTCGTGACCGCCTCGAGCAGGAAGGCGGTGGTGGACGTCCGGATCTTCGCCCGGTTGTCAGGGAGCTCCTGTGCCCAAGGCAGCCACGGCCGCAGGTGATCAATGTTGTCGGCGATCACCCGAGCCAGCCCCGCGGCGTCGGACTGATGCCACGAGCGGATCAGCACGGGACCACGGACCATCTCAATCGGCATATCGCTCGACCATAGCGGCGTACGGCGTGGCATAGCGAAGTTTTGTCGGACGGTCCTGCCACGATCGAGACATGAACGCAACCTCGCTTATTTTGCTCGTAGTCGGCCTCGCGTTGGGCGCCGCGATCGGGTTCCTGCACGCCAAGTCACGGTCCAGCGCGACCATCGCTTCCCTGTCCGCCACTCTCGATGAGACTCGGTCCAGCGCCACACAGCAGCTCGAAGCGCTGCGTGCGTATGCGGCTGAGCAGCTCCAGTTGGCCAATCTCACGCAAGAGAAGATGCGCGAGACCTTCGCTGCGTTGTCTTCCGACGCCCTGCACAAGAACAGCACGGCGTTTATCGAGCGCGCTGACGAGCTGATCAAGCGGGTCACGGCCGAGTCGACGGGCGATCTTGAGAAGCGACAGCAGGCGATCGAACTGCTGGTCAGCCCGCTGAAGGAGACCCTCACAAACGTCGAAAAGCAGATGAAGGACGTCGAGAAGGAGCGCACCGACGCTTACGCCGCTCTTCGCACACAGGTCGCACAGATGGGCAAGACGTCGGAGAAGTTGCAGCAGGAGACGTCGCAGTTAGTCGCCGCCTTGCGCGCGCCGCAGACGCGCGGTGCGTGGGGCGAGCACCAGCTTCGCCAGGTCGTCGACTTCGCCGGCATGATCGAACACTGCGACTTCGGTGAGCAGCAGTCCGTAAGCACGTCCGACGGCATGTTGCGTCCCGACCTCATCGTCAACCTGGCCGGCGGCAAGCACGTCGTCGTCGATGCCAAGGTCTCACTCGTTGGGTTCCTCGATGCGATGGCCATCGACGACGCGTCCGCCGACGCTGCGACGACCGCGGCAACGCGAGCGCATCACCTGAAGCGTCACGCGCGTCACCTGCGCGACCACATCGATCAACTCGGCGCGAAGGCGTACTGGGACTTGCTGCCGAACACGCCTGAGTTCGTCGTGATGTTCATCCCGGCAGAGACGTTCCTCAACGCGGCACTCGAGCAGGATCCGGCGCTGTTGCAGCACGCGTTCGAGAAGAACGTCGTCATTGCGACACCGGCGACCCTCATCGCGCTGCTGCGCACGGTCGGTTATACCTGGCGCCAGGAGGCCCTCGCCGCCAACGCCCATGACGTCCTCACCCTGGGTCGCGAGCTCTACGCGAGGCTGTCCACCATGGGCCGCCACGTCGGGACGCTCGGCACCCGACTCAACTCCGCCGTGCAGAGCTATAACGACACCGTCGCCTCCCTTGAGTCACGCGTGTTCACGACTGCCCGCCGGCTGGTCGACCTGAAGGTGACAACCGAGGAGCTCGAAGCGCCCAAGCCGATC
>DASRZB010000118.1:0-5849 GCA_035653855.1 Acidothermaceae bacterium
CGGCGCCCACCTGTGGGCCGAGGTCAAGGACCGGCTGAAGAAGCCGGCCCTCGCGCTGTCGGGTGGCCAGCAGCAGCGGCTCTGCATTGCCCGGGCGATCGCCGTCGAGCCCGAAGTGCTGCTGATGGACGAACCATGCTCGGCCCTCGACCCGATCTCGACCCTGGCGATTGAGGACCTCATCGCCGAACTGAAGGACCGCTACACGATCGTCATCGTGACCCACAACATGCAGCAGGCCAGCCGGGTCAGCGAGACTACGGGCTTCTTTACCCTGGCTGGCGAGGGTCAGCCAGGTGTGCTCGTGGAGTACGACGCAACGAGCAAGATCTTCTCGATGCCTTCCGACAAGCGCACGGAGGACTACATCACCGGTCGCACCGGCTGATCGCCGTACTGCGCGATCACGGCGTCGGAGAACACGGGCCACGCCGCGATGGCCCAGGGTCCGAACGCGGTGTCCGCCAGCGCGACGCAGCCCAGGTCTAGCGTCGGGTCGATCCACAGGAAGCTGCCGGCTCGACCGAAATGCCCAAAGGTGGACGGCGAGTTGTGCTGCCCGGTCCAATGCGGGTCCTTTGCGTCGCGAAGCTCAAAACCCAAGCCCCAGTCGTTCGGTGTGCACCGCCCGTATCCCGGCAGGACGCCGTCGAGACCGGGGAACGCGACTGTCGATGCGAGCGCCAGTGTCGCCGGCGCGATCAAGGTGGGCAGCAAGAGTTCGCGAGCGAACCTCAACAGGTCGACCAGTGGCCCGACACCGCCCGCCGACGGCGTCCCCTCAATGCTTGAAGCTCGCATCCCTAGCGGCCCGAATACCGCTTCGGTGACGTAGCGCGCGAACGGCAATCCGGTGCGCTCGCTGATGAGAGTCCCGAGCAGATCGAAGCCCGCGTTGGAGTAGACCCGGCGACGCTCAGGTTTCGAAATCGCGGCGCCCTCGTCGAACCCGAGGCCTGAGGCATGCGCGAGGAGATGGCGCACGGTCGACTCGGGTGGTCCAGCCGGCTCGTCGAGCGCGATCTCGCCGTCGTCGACCAGCCGCAGGACGCACAGCGCCGTGACGAGTTTGGTGACTGACGCCCACTGATGGCGCCGCCCGAGGTCGCCGGTCTCGCCGAGTGTCCGGCTCGCGTCGGTGATGCCGGCGGCGGGGTTGGACGCCGGCCAGTGGGCGACTTGTGCAAGGGCGGTCTCGGGCGGCAGCGGCACGCCAGCAGCCTATGGCCGCTATCAGGTGCGGGCGGGCAGCTTCAACTCATCGATCAGCGCGAGAACGCGGCGCTCGACCTCGTCGCGGATCGGGCGAACCGCAGAGACGTCTTGCCCCGCGGGGTCCTCAAGAACCCACTCTTCGTATCGCTTACCCGGAAACACTGGGCAGGCATCGCCGCATCCCATAGTGATGACGATGTCAGCTGCGCCGACGACCTCGTCCGTCCAGGGTTTGGGGTACTCGCGGGAGATGTCGATTCCCCGTTCTGCCATCGCAGCGATCGCCGCGGGATTGACTTGACCGCCGGGCTCCGACCCGCCTGACCAGGCGATCGCGTCGTCGCCGGCGTAGTGCTGGAAGAAGCCAAGCGCCATTTGTGAGCGTCCGGCGTTGTGAACGCAGAGGAACAGCACGACCGGCTTACCGTCACCCTGAAGGCCTTCGACGCGGGCGAGCGCTTGTAGTCGTTGCCGAGCGAAACGCTCGGCGAGCAGCGGCAGAAAGTTCACCACGGTCGCGCCCGCCGCGAACTGGTCATACGACGAGTACAGGAACCGTTCGATGGTCTCTTTGCCGAAGCTGTCGGCGAAATCGCGAGACAACCGCATCGCGGCGGTGTTGAGTGCTAGCTGCTGGTCCACCGTGAATGGCTGGCGTCGGTCGGGCTCAGGCACAAGGGCTCCTCTCACGAAGCGGCAAGCTGTGGGGCGAACTCGTGGACCCGTCGCGCGATGCGTTCGAGTGCTTGGTCGAACGCGCGGTTGTCGCCGACTCGCACAGGGTCGGGGATCGACCAGTGAAGTGTGGCGCGCTCGCCAAGTTCCTCGTGGGCCAGATCGCAGACAGTGATGATCAGGTCCCCTCGTCGCTCGACATCAGCTATCCGTTGCGGATGCGTGCGTCGCAATGGCAGCTGACGACGCTTCGCGGCCGCGAACACTCGAGGGTCGATCCGCTCCGCGGGGTGCGTCCCGGCCGAGATCGACGGGACGTCGCTCGCCTGGCGCCAGAGCGCTGCCGCGAGGTGCGAGCGGGCCGAGTTCGCAGTACAGACAAAAAGCACCCGGCGGGCGCGGTAGGTGCCGACGCGCGCGAGGTTGGCCAACGAGTCGTGACCAAGGTGGAGGTAGATGCGGCGTTGGTCGCCCTCGGATCGACGGCGCACGACGAGGTCCTGCGCTTCGAGCACATTCAAATGATGTGCGAGCAAGTTGGACGGCATCGCAAGCGCGCGGGCCAGCTCGGACGGTGATGCGTCACTGGCACTCAAGATGTCGACGATCTGCAACCGGGCTGGGTCAGCCAGCGCACCATAAACGGACACGCGGCGCTCGAGCTCGGTGATTTGCTCAGTGTTCATTACCTCAATATTGACTGAGTGAGTGAGTACCGGTCAAGATGACGCCGTGACAGAAGCTCCGCCGGCTCCGGCGACACAGGCCGCAGCCATCGGACGCCGGGTTCTTGCGGAGTTCCTTGGCACCGGGCTTCTCGTCGCAGTCGTCGTCGGCTCAGGCATTGCGGCCCAGCGGCTGTCACCCACCGACGTCGGTTTGCAGCTGCTGGAAAACAGCACCGCAACAGTCTTTGGGCTCACCATTCTGATCCTGATGTTCGGCCCAGTGTCCGGCGCCCATTTCAACCCCGTGGTCTCGATCGTCGACTGGGCTCTGGGCCGTCGAACGGGTACCGGCCTTAATGCCCGTGATACGGCTATGTACAGCGCGGCGCAGTGTGCGGGTGCTGTCGGTGGCGCGTTGCTGGCCAATGTGATGTTCAATCTCGGCCCGCACTTGGCGACCAAGCACCGGGCTTCTGGTGGTCACGTGGTCGGCGAGGTCGTCGCGACCGCGGGCCTGATCTTGCTGATCTTCGCCCTTGCCCGCACGCATCGAGGGTCGCTGGCGGCCCCGGCGGTAGGCGCCTACATCGGTTCGGCATATTGGTTCACCAGCTCGACCTCGTTTGCCAATCCGGCGGTCACCGTCGGGCGGATGTTCTCGCAGAGTTTCGCCGGCATCGCGCCGGCGTCCGTCCCCGCATTTGTGCTTGCCCAGCTGGTTGGCGCTGGCGTCGGTGCAGGGCTGGCCATCGTGCTCTATCCGAATGCCGGTTCGTCGGCCGACGACGTCGTCGTGCCGCACGCTGACTCACTTACTAGCCCCACGTCCGCGAACTGAACGGAGCCAACGTTATGGATCTGGTCGTCATCGGCGGCAGCGACGCGGGCATTAGCGCGGCATTGCGGGCACGGGAGCTAGACCCCAGCGTCATCGTGACTGTCGTCGTCGCTGATGCGTATCCGAACTTTTCGATCTGCGGCATCCCCTACTACATCTCCGGTGAGGTGACGCACTGGCGAAACCTTGCGCACCGCACGTATGCCGACCTCGAAGCGACCGGCATGAACCTCCGCCTCGACACTGTGGTGACGGCCATTGACGTTGCAGGACAACGGATTGCAGTGCGAGACCATGCAGGCGTCGTCTCGGATCTCAGTTACGACGAACTGGTGGCCGGCACCGGTGCGGTTCCCGTCCGTCCGCCGATCGACGGTCTCAACGAGCTCGGGCTGGCCGACGGCGTCCACCTGCTGCACACCATGGGAGACACGTTCGCCCTTGAACGAACGCTGACAGATCGCAAGCCACGCACCGCACTGATCGTGGGCGCTGGCTACGTCGGTCTCGAAATGGCAGAGGGCCTCACGACTCGAGGCATCGACGTGACTCAGGTGGAGATGCTGCCCGAAGTGTTGCCGACCGTCGACCGTGAGCTGGGCGCACTCGTCCGCGCCGAACTCACGCAGCATGGCGTGACCGTGCACACCAGTACGACTGTGACGCGCATCAGTCGCGCCGAGGGCCAAGAGTCCGCTCTGCATGTGGAGGGACTCACAGCCGAAGAGCAGCCAATCGCATGGGACGTCGATCTTGTGCTCGTGGTCGTGGGGGTGCGACCAGACACCGACCTGCTTGTGGCGGCTGGCGCGGACACCGGCCCCCGCGGTGCTGTTGTCGTCGACGACACCATGGCTACCGGGCTTCCCCATGTGTGGGCAGCGGGAGACTGCGTCGTCACTCATCATCGCTTGCTGGGCGTGACGTACCTGCCGCTCGGGACCACCGCTCACAAGCAGGGCCGAGTCGCAGGCGAGAACGCGCTGGGCGGTGCGGCGCGGTTCGCCGGGAGCCTTGGCACCCAAGTGGTCAAGGTCTTCGATCTGGTGGCCGCCCGCACCGGCCTTCGCGAACACGAGGCGCAAAGCGCCGGCTTCGAGCCGGTCACTACCCAGACCGCCCCCGACGATCACAAGGCCTATTACCCGGGGGCGCGGCCCATCGCGATACGAGTCACCGGTGACAAGCGAAACGGCCTACTGCTCGGTGCGCAATTGGTAGGTCCGCGCGGCGCCGAGGTTGCCAAACGCGTCGACACTTACGCGACGGCGCTCTTTCACCACATGACAGTTGACGACCTCAACCAGCTCGACCTGTCGTATACGCCACCGCTTGGGTCACCGTGGGACGCCGTGCAAATGGCCGCGCAAAGCTGGGTGCGCGACCACCATCTACCGGCCCAGCGAGCGACGTTTCGAGGTGTCGACGCCCGATGAATGGGCGCTCGTCGTCAGCTTGAGAGATCAGGCTTCCTGGCGCGGATGATGGCGCCATGCATTCCGGGCGCCGCTTCGTGAGTGAAGGTGACTTCAGCGTCGACGAAGCCAGCCGCCGTTAGCCCTTGCAGGTACTCGGTCCGAGTGAGCGCGCCCGCGATACAGCCAACGTAGGAACCACGTTCGGCACGATCAGCTTCGCTCAGGTGGTCTTCGGCAACGACGTCGGAAACTCCAACCCGACCCCCTGGGGTCAGCACCCGAAACATCTCCGCCAGCACCGCTGGCTTGTCGGTGGACAGATTGATGACGCAGTTGGAAATGACCACATCGACAGCACCAGCTGGCAGCGGAATGTCTTCAATGGTGCCCTTGACGAACTCGACATTGGTCGCACCGACCTTGCCGGCGTTTGCTCGTGCCAGCGACAACATCTCATCAGTCATGTCGACGCCGTACGCGAAACCGGCCGGACCAACCCGACGTGCCGAGAGGAGCACGTCGATCCCACCGCCTGAGCCGAGGTCGAGCACATTCTCGCCCGCTCGAAGGTCAGCGACCATCATCGGGTTGCCGCAACCCAAACTCGCCGCGATCGCCTCGGCGGGCAGTTCACTTTGCTCGTCGGCACTGTAGAGCGCGGCGCCGAAGGCCGCATCGACGGCGCCACCCCCGCCACAACACGAGAGGTTGGCTGCCGCGGCATCCGTCGTCGACGGTGCGCAGCATTGATTGCCGTCCACCACTGTGAGCGCGGTTTGACCTGAGGTGGTTACCGCAATCGCGGCAGCCGCGTAGCGGGCGCGGACCTCCTCGCGAAGCTCGTCGTTCATGCCCATCGGATAGCTCCTCAGATCGATAGAGTTCGATGCGAGAAGGATCGCCTACATATCGATGTCTGTCAATATGTGCGACACTGGGCGGCATGAAGGCACTCCCTGGATCGCGCGTGCCGGTCGTGTCAGGCGCCCTCGCCGCATGCTGCAATCCGGTCACTGGCAGTGCGATTGAGGCCGA
>DASRZB010000119.1:0-2727 GCA_035653855.1 Acidothermaceae bacterium
CGCGCACGAGGCCGCTTTAACGCGGCACCGGCACGATCTCGGCGTGTTCGGCGTCGTCGTCTTGCTCGGCTCGCTGATCGGCAGCCTGCGAGATCCAGGTTTCGGCGCGAACACCGCATCGGTACTCACGTTCGTCGCTACCGGGCTCACCCTGCTGGTCGCCGTCGGCGCGGGTTACGTGTCCGGTCGAAGCTATCGCGCGCGCGTTCACGCCGCCGTTGCTGCCCATCTACAGGCGTTGCCCGCAGGCCTGATCGTGGCCGCTTTGTGCGTGGCCGTTTCTCGCATCGCGCACTTCGAGCCCGGCTACCTGTACGGCGTGGTGTGTGGTGCGGTCTTCGCCGGTTCGCTGAAGCAGCGCGAGTCCGGCCAGCTGACGATCGTCTCAAGCGTCGTCATGTTGGCCATCTCCGTGGTTGCCTGGTTCGCGTGGGTGCCCGTCAACCATGCCGCGACGCACCACGGCGCGTTCGTCGGCGTGATCCTGCTCGACGACCTGCTCGCGTCGATATTCGTCGCGGGCATCACCGGCACGGTGATTTCCCTGCTGCCACTGCGTTTCATGCCAGGTCAGGCGTTGTACTCGTGGCATCGCGGCGCATGGGCTGTGACGTTTGGAGTCGCGGCATTCGGTCTCGTCGAGGTCCTCCTAAGGCCCTCGACACAAGCAGCCACGCATCCGGGCAGTATCGCCTGGACCACAGCCGCAGCCCTGTTTGTCGTCTTCGGCATTGGCTCGTTGGCGTTCCGCGAATATTTCGCTCGGCACGTCCCCCTCGATCAGCGCCGCGTCGGGCTGGGCGCCGCAGTGATCGCCGCGCTGCGGGCAGACACCGGGCGATCCGAACGCGAGCTCGCGGAACAGCTAGACGTCGAGGTCCGCCACCTGCATCAAGCGATTGACCGACTCGAGCGCGCCGGTTGGCTGCGCCGCGACAAACTGCCACAGGCGATCGACGTCGACGCTCCGTTGCACCTAAGCGACGCAGCGAGTGCTCTACACGAGGCCCGCCGAGCGGGCTGGTTCGCTCGACGGCGGCTCACCTTCGCCCTGACACAGGCAGATCGGCGCGCGCTGGCAGGCGTCCTGGCGGTACCGATCAGTCCCGCTGCTCGCGCTGGATCGGATGCCCGCGCAGCAGGCTCGGATCGGTTTCCCACCACGGGGTCGTGAACTCGGGCGCCTTCTCCGCCTGAGGTCCGCGAGGGGGGCCCGGCGCAGTTGCACCCTCAACATCAGCTGCGTCGCGCGGGCGCTCGATGCGGGCGGCATCGAGCTCGCGATCGATGCGGACGGCGTCGAGGTGGTCGACCCGGATCCAGCGCCGGATCACGATCAGCAGGAAGGGCAGGTCGGCGAACTCGGCGATAAACCACAGCGCCGCGCCGGCATGTTGCTGATCGGTCAGCGCGCTGAGCCGGTGCCCCTGGTGTACGCGGGTCCAATACGCGGTTGCGACGAGGTGAGTACGCAGTCGCAGCACGATGCCGGGAACCGCATCGAAAATCAGCTCGACGAACGCGATCGCCACCGTCGCCGCGAGCGCAAGGGAACTGTCGCGCTCGGCGCCGTCGCCGACGAGGCCGATTGCGATGATCAAGCCGATGCTCACCAGCGCGAACTGCAGCAGGTAGTAGGCCCACGAGTGTTCGAGCGTCACGGTGAGCACGGGGCTGAAGAAGATGACGGCCAACACGATAGGCACGACGAGCGGCCCGATGGCCGGATTCGAAGCGAGCCGTAGTAGCGCGCCCGACCGGGCGTGAAGCGCGCGCGCAGACGCTCCGGGCGAAAGCGCGTCGGCAGCCAACGCCAACGGACGACCGTAGGCAAACAACACCGGTGTTGCGAGTAGCAGCGTCAAGACCTGGACTGTGTACATCCAGAGCAGCGTGTGCGCGCGTGCTCCGAGGCTGCCAACGGTGATCACCAACAAGCTGGCGATGCCCGCCAACCACGCCATCGTCCGCCGCGCGGGCCACTGAAGTCCGCGCGACCGCACCCGCGCGACGCCCCACGCGTACACCGCGGCCAGCAGGAGGGACAGCACCACGGTAGGTCCATCCCACGTCCACGACGTCACCCGTCCACTGTGGCCCATCGGCCGCCGGCGCTGCCAACCGCCCGGCCCGCTTACAGTGATGCGTATGACGACAATCGACGTGACGGAACGAACCAGCGCGACTCCCCAGCAGTTCCTCGACGCGCTGACCGACTTCGGGCCGCACCGGTCTGAGGTGTGGACGAACAGCAAGCCCGAGTTCCTGGTCGTGCACGACCACGGTGACACGTGGGCCGACGTCACCGAGGGTTCCAAGGCGGCTGGCGCGGTGTGGGAACGGCTTCGCTACGACTGGTCAAATCCAACCGACATCGTTCTTACAACAACAGACAGCAACATCTGGGGCCGCGGCAGCGGCCACCGTTACACGCTGACTCAGAACGCGGATGGCTCGACGTCCGTACATGCAGTCATTATTCGCAACGGCATCAGCTTCAAAGGTCGACTCATCGGTGCGCTGCTGGCGCCGGTCGGGAGGACTTTCATCAGCAAGAGCCTTCGCACCACATTGCGCGCGATCGAGGCGCGATCGGCGAAGCCGGCCGGCGACTAGCGAGCTGCTACGTAGCTAGATGTCGATGCGTATGCTGACGACGCCGCTCATGTCGAGCCAGGCCCGGCGATCTGATCGCGCGAGACGAAGCAGCACATCGGAACACTCCGG
>DASRZB010000120.1:0-3956 GCA_035653855.1 Acidothermaceae bacterium
GCGCGGAGGCTGCTCGTGAGGCACTCGCTGGCCGGCAGGCGTCGCTCGTCATGGTTTTCTGCCCGGCGGGCGTCGATTACCAGGCCATGATCGATGGCGTTCGCTCCGAGGCGGGTGACGCGCCCCTGATCGGGTGCACCGGTGTCGCTCAGATCGCTCAGACCGGTCCGGCGCAGCCCTGCGTGGTCGTGACCGTCCTGGGCGGCGACGGCTTCGAGGTTCGCGTCAGTGCCGCCTTGAACGTCGGGGGCAGTCAGCGCGCCGCCGGCGAACAGGTGGCGAGCACCGTGCACGAACTGACCCGCGAGCACAAGATCCTGGTCTTGCTGGCCGACGGCCTGGCGGGCGAACAGCATGAACTCGTCCGCGGCGCCTACAGCGTGGTCGGCGGCGCAGTTCCACTTGCCGGCGGTTGCGCGGCCGACAACTACGTGTACGAGAAGACCTTCCAGTTCATCGCCGACGCCGACGGTGTCCGGGTGCTCAGCGATGCGGTGGTGGCCGCGGCAATCGGTTCGGACGCGCCTATCGGCGTCGGCGTCGCCCATGGGTGGCGCAAGTCGGGCGAGCCCATGGTGGTCACCAGCAGCAGCGGCGGGACGGTGCACACACTCGACGGCGAGCCCGCACTGGATGTCTTCTCGGAACGCACCAGTGCACCGCCATCTTTGGTCCCCGATTCGGCGGCCTTCAGATTCTTCGCGATGCAGCATCCGCTGGGCATGTCACGGCGCAGTGGTGAAGACATTCGGGTGATCCATGAGGGAAACGTCGCCGACGGCTCGATCAAGTCACTCGTGGCGGTACCCCAGGGCGCCTTGCTCTGGGCCATGGAGACCGACCGTGACGGCTTGCTCTCTAGCGTCGACGACGCCTACGCCGAAGCAGTCGAGCCCCTTGAGGGTGTGCCGCCGATCGGATTCCTGGCTTTCGACTGTGGCGTGCGCTTCATGTTTCTCGATCCGGACGGCGTTCGCGACGAGGTCGCCAAGTTCGTGCATCGTGCAGCAGGTGCGCCCTTCGGTGGCTTCTATACCTATGGCGAGATCGCTCGCACCCGCGGTGCGCGCGGCATGCACCATCTGACCTTGGTGATCGTGGCTTTCGGGTGAGGAGTGCGCGGTGGCTTACCACTGGTCAGTTCACCAGCTGACCGAATACTTCGACGCGGTGGCGTCTCAGGAAACTGAGGGCGACGCCGTTCGGGTCGCGGTAGAGCGCGCGGTCGAGACCTTCGGCGCGGAGCTTGGTGCGTTGGTCCGCGACAGTGAGGTCTTGGCCTGCATCGGCGTCGGGCGCGACGAGCCGCCCATCGATGCGCTCACGCGAGCCGTCGCCGGCACCACCGTCATCGACGTCGCAGGCCTCGGGTTATTGCATTCCGTGGCTGCGCATCTGTACGACGATCGTTCCGGCCACCTCGTGGTCGGTCGGTCCGGCGAGGAGTTCACCGGCGAGGAACGGCAACTGCTGCTCAGCATGGCGAGTGTTCTCGGCTTGGCGCTGCGCAGCTTACGAACGTTGCAGGTCGAGCGCAGGTTGCGCACCGAACGTGAGCAGGAGGCGACCGAGCGGTTGCGGCTGCTCGACACACTCGGGCAACGCCAAAGGCTGCTGGAGTCGCTGCTCACCATCCAGCGAGCCATCTCGCATCGTGCGCCGCTGCAGACTGTGCTGGACGCTGTCACCGCTGGTGCGGCCGCGCTACTGAGCGACGCGTTTGTTGCGCTGGTGCTCAGCGAGCCATTGGCCGGCCGGAATCGGATCGTTTCTTCGGCGGCACCCGCCGACGACACCGACGATCACGACGTGCTCATCATGGCGGCTGCCGCCGACTCCGTCGCCATCGACGGCGTGGTCACCACAGTGAGCGACGAGCACGACGCGGTCAGGTGTACGGCGCTTGCCGCACCTGTGCACATCGAAGGCGAGACGATTGGCAGCCTCGTTACTGTCGTGCTTCCCGAGACGCCAGATGTCGACGACCGGCGCGAGATGCTCGCAGCATTCGCCGAGCAGGCGAGCCTTGCCTTGACCGACGCGCGCACCGTCGAAGCGATGCGTGACGCCTACCACGACTCGGTGACCGGCCTGCCGAACCGATCGCTGTTCCTCGACCGCTTGAATCAGGCGCTGCACAACGGCGCCCGGATGGGCACCGAAGTCACCGTACTGTTCATCGACCTCGATCGGTTCAAAGACGTCAACGACAGCTTGGGCCACGCAGCGGGCGACGAACTGCTCGCCTGGGTGGCCGCACGAGTGCGCGAAGCCTTGCGAGACGACGACACCGCCGCCCGTCTCGGCGGCGACGAGTTCGCCGTCCTGCTCGAAAGAACGGTTGGCTGCGACGCCGGCCAGATCGTCGCGAGCCGCATTACGAGGGCGCTGCTCGAGCCGATCCGACTTGTTGGCCGAGAGGTGTTCGCCTTTGCCAGCATCGGCATCGCCTCGAGTGATGGTTCAGTGCGCACCGCCGACGAGCTCCTGCGTAACGCCGACGTCGCGATGTACCGCGCGAAGCGTAGCGGCGCACGCGCTGCGCTGGTCTACGACCCGAGCATGCACACCGAGACTATGGATGTGTTGGAGCTCGGCAGCGATCTGTACCACGCAGTGGCCCGCGGAGAGTTGCGTCTTCAATTCCAGCCGGTGGTCAACCTGCGGACAGGCAAGGCGGTTGCGGTCGAGACGTTGGTGCGCTGGGACCATCCTGTCCGAGGGTTGATTGCACCGAACACGTTCATTCCGATCGCCGAGCGCAACGGCGTCATCGTCGAGATCGGTCAGTGGGTGTTGGGTTCTGGGTGCACGCAGGCCGCGATCTGGCGCGCATCGTCACTGCCCGACCTGCGCATCAGCGTCAACGTGTCGGCCCGCCAACTCGACGACCCTGGCTTCGCCGAGATGGTGACCGAGGTGCTGCGGCAGACCGGCTTGCCCGCCCAGGCACTGACGCTCGAGGTCACCGAGTCGGTACTTATGCACGATCCGCTCCGGATCATCGACCGACTCAGTCCGCTGAAGGCGCTAGGGGTTCGGCTGGCCATCGACGACTTCGGCACCGGCTACTCATCGCTCGCGTCCTTGCAGCATTTCCCGGCCGACCAGCTCAAGATCGACAAGGCCTTTATCGACACCATCGAGACCTCCGTCGAAGGCTCGGCGATCGTGCGCACCGTCGTCGAACTTGCCCGGACCTTGCATATGGAGACCGTCGCCGAAGGCATCGAGACGATGCAACAGTTCGCCAGTCTGCGCGAACTGTCGTGCGATCTCGGCCAGGGCTACCACTTCGCGCGGCCGCTGGCTGCCGAGGCCGTGCCTGCCTTCTTCACCAGTACGACGGTGACCGCTCCTTTGCTTACGCTGGCTGCTCGGCCATAGGCGCGGCTGTTGCAGCAGCACCGGCGTCGCGCGCCAGCAGCGCTGACTCGATCACGGCGAGAAGTGCGACCACCGCGATGACGCAAAACGCCATCGCAAAGGCGGTACGCGCGTCGGTCGTCACACCGAAGAAGTTGGCAATCGGGCCGCCCGCCCGCAACGCCAGGGCACCTGCTACGACGCCTAGGCCCATCGTGAGCTGCTGGATCGTGGTCGTCAGCGTGTTCGCACCGCCGATCGCTTCGGCCGGTACGTCGACAAAGCCGATCGTGTTGTAGGCGGTGAACCCGATCGACCGAAACACCCCACTCGCGAACAGGATGAGAGTAGTCACGATCAGCGGCGTATGAGCGGTGACAAGACCGCACAGCGCGATGGTCACCGCGCTCCACAACGCCGAATGCACCAAGACCTTCCGGAAGCCGAATCGGCGCAAGAGCCAGCCGGTGAACGGTTTGATGCCGATGTTGCCGACGAAGACAGCCACCACGAGCACGCCTGATTTGAGCGGGCTCCAGCCGAATGCGTCTTGAAACATCAGCGGCAGCAGGAACGGCACCGCGCCGATC
>DASRZB010000121.1:0-2234 GCA_035653855.1 Acidothermaceae bacterium
GGAGCGCTTCGGTGTCCGCGACCCCGAACTCGACTTCAGCGACGAGCGCAAAGTCACGCTCGGCGAGCTCACCGACATCGGCACCCGCTTCCGCTACACCTACGACTTCGGCGACGACTGGCACCACGAGATCCTCGTCGACGCGAAGGGAGCCTGCCCGCCAGAAGATTGCGGCGGCGTGTGGGGTTACGCCGACCTCAAAGAGATCCTCGCCGACCCCAGCCACGACGAACACCAAGAACGGCTCGAGTGGCTCGAACTTGACGACGCCAACGAATTCGACCCCAACGCCGTCCCCACCGGCACCATCGACCACGAACTCGCGCTCACCGGCGTCAGCCGCTGAGACACCCCGCCGCTCCCACCCGCTAACTCAATACGTTCCGCGCACGTCGCATCCGCTCCTCTCGATTCCAGCCTTCGAACAGCCGGAACCCTAGAAGCGGCGCGACGTGCGCCCTGCCTCAGCCCCTCACCTCACCCACGGAAACAGCACAAGCGCCGGAAATGACCGGGGTGGCGGTGGTGCTGAGCACCGTGGGTGCGCCGTCGAGAGTGATGAGCGGCGGGACGGTGTCGATGGTCAGCTGCTGGTGGGTGCTGCCAACATTCCCCGCCCCGTCGGTGGTCGAGGCGACGACCGGGTAGGTGCCGTTCGCCAATATCGTGGGGGTAACCGACAGCTGCCGTCCAGCGCCGGGGCCGTGGTCAGCGTCTGCCCGGCGACGGTCACGGTGACCAGTCCCGAGGTGCCGACGTCGGTGGTTCCGCTGATCGTCGGGCTGGAAGTGTTGATGTCCTCGGCGGCGCCGCCGGTAAGCGTCATCGTCGGCGGGGCTGAGTAGAACTCATCGTCGTTTGTGGTGACCGCGGTTTCGGCGAGCACGCGTCCGTTGACCAGAGCACCGGCACCGATGGCGCCCGTGGTGCTCGCCATCACCGTCCCGACGAACTGCGCGGGCGCCGCACCGACCGAGAACGCGCCGGTGACCTGCCAGAACACGTTGGAGGCCTGCGCGCCGCCGGTCAGCGTGACCTGTGCTCCCGCGCCGAGCGACAGCGCCCCGTTGACCTGGATGACGAACACAGCGTTCGCATTCCCGCCGGCATCCAGGGTCAAGACCGTCGACGCAGCCATGCCCGCGGCGGCCGTGGCGGTGTACAGGCCGGGGGTCAGCGTCGCGCCGGCCAACGCCGGCAGCGCAGCACCACCCGTCCGGGACTGCACTTCGCTGTACGCCGTGAGAAAGTCGTTATAGGCAGCGGTGTCGGCCGAGCCGACCTGCATCGTGCCGTCGAGCACGCCCGGCGGAAATCCTGAGGCAGTCGTGGGCGCGCCGATGTCGCCGCGGACCGTCGAGTTCCCCGTATTGTCGACCGACGCTCCGCTGATGACCGCATACCCGGCCGCCTGGCCGAGGTCGACCGTCGGCGTAGACGCAACTGCCAACGGGGCGAACGCCAACGCGGACGTCAGAAGTCCGCCAACGAGCACGTATGGCCACCGCGCTCTCGCCAACTTGGCTATCGCCGACAAGCTCATGCGTGCCACGCTGCCCGGCTGACGACATCTGCGGGGCGGCGCTCGCACCGGCGGCGACGCGCATGGTCTGAAGCCGCGGAACCTGGCCAGAACGCTGACCCGGCAAAGACGGCGGTCGCGGTCCGGCAAGGGCGCGGCATCATTTGAGTCCGTTCGTAAGGATCCCGAGCGCAATGGCCACCGTCGATCGGGACGCTCGCGGCGCGCACGGAGCGAAGCAGGAGGGCAGTGAGGTCTTCCTGACCCCGTTCACCCGTCACCTCCCTGCGTCGGCGGTCGGCGCGCGAAGCTTTAGGCTGATCACGCCGGCTGGCAACGAGCAGGGGCAGTCAGCTTGAGCACGGGCATGCTTTCGTCCGTCTGCCCGTTGCGGCCGAAGCGGATCGCGCGTGGCGGAGGGCCGGATCGGCCGGCTCCTGCTGTCGGGCCGACCCGTCGCGGTCTGATCTCTCGCCACAGCTGGAGGCCGGCGCTGGCGGAGATCGCCGGCAACGGCCCTGCGTCGCAAGGCGGACCGCCGGTGATCCCCGCGCTACCGCAAAATGCCTGGACCGACGCCGACGCTCGCTCCGCGGCCTGCCAGGAAGTCCGCTTCGGCCTGCCCGAGGGGCGTCGAGGGCGCCTCGCCGTGGAGATACTCCGCGGCGATGGCGCCCCAGTCCGCGCCGGCCCGCAGCTGGGCCAGGACGGT
>DASRZB010000122.1:0-3759 GCA_035653855.1 Acidothermaceae bacterium
GCGATTGACATGGACGTACCCTTCCGCATCCACGACACGCGGGTGTAGCTGGTACACCTCCGGCACATACAGCGGCAACGCCTTGAGGTAGGGCCGCTCGGCCGCGAACAGCTCACGCCGGCTGGCGTGCAATTTGTTGGAGCATGCCGATCTACGGATTACGCCGACCACGGCTCGGAACTCGGCTGCGCGGGTGGCGATCGCTGTACGGGAATCGGCATAATCAGAGTGCCTCAAGGAAGGCGAGCAGCTTGTCCGGTGGCCGATATCGGCCGGGTGGAACATGGGACGGAGTCGTCTTTGCGAGCGCGCGTTCCTTGAGCTGCAGGTCCGCATGAAGGTAGATCTGCGTCGTCTCGACCTGTTCATGCCCGAGCCACAACGCTATCACCGATGTATCGATACCTGCTCTGAGCAGCCGCATTGCCGCTGTGTGCCTCAACACGTGGACCGTCACGTTTTTCTTCTTGAGTGAAGGGCACCTCTCGTAAGCTGCCTCGACATACTTCGCAAGACGATGCTCGAGAGCATCGCGACTCAACACCTTGCCCAACCGGCTTGCGAACACCGGCTCATCTGCTTGGCCGCCGCGTTCCGCCAGCCAGGTGCGCATGACGGCAACAACTGTCTTGGTTAGGGGCGTAATCCGCCGCTTCCGCCCCTTCCCCAAGCAACTGACATGTGGTCCGGTTCCGAGATGAACATCGGCACAACGGACACCGAGCAGCTCGGATGCTCGAAGGCCAGTCTGGGCGGCAAGTCCAAATAGAGCAAGATCACGCCGCCCGGTCCACGTCGAGCGATCGGGAGTGGCCAGCAGCGCATCGAGTTCCGGCTCTGTCAGGAAGGTCACCAGTCTCCGCTCGAAACGTTTGGGAGGAATGGCCAAGACGCGCGCAATTACTGCAGCGTGCTCCGGGTGACGGAATGCTGCATATCGGAACAATGAACGAATGGCGGCGAGTCGAGCGTTGCGGGTGCGCACACCGTTCTCCCGCTCGCGCTCGAGATGGTCGAGGAACGCTCCGATAAGTGAAGCATCGAGATCGTCGATATCCAGATCCGATGGTTCTTTGCGTCGTTCCCTCGAGGCGAAAATCAACAGGAGTCGCAGGGTGTCCCGGTACGCCGCAAGTGTATGGGGACTGGCTTGACGTTGAGCTACCAATCTATCGGTGAAGAACGCCTGCAGGGTGGTTACGAGGGCGCTCATGTACCACCTCCCAGATGGCGCTCCAGTCGCTCGCCCGCCAGCTCCATCAGCTCAGGCGCAGCCGAGAGGTACCAGTAGGTCGAGACCGGATCGACATGCCCCAGATAGGTCGAGAGTAATGCGAGCCGAACAGCCGGATTACCGCCGTTACGATAGGCATCGAGGATCGTATCGACGGCGAGGCCGTGGCGAAAATCGTGGAGCCTCGGTCGACATGCTGCCGAACGCGGCTTGAGACCCGCCTGATCAACCAAGTGCTGAAAGATGTCCTGGACGTTGCTATGGAACAGCCTCGTACCCGCCGGCGAGATGAGCAGCGCAGCTACATCAGGCCGGCGAGACGGCCGATCCGGCCGATGTAGATAGTTATTGAGCGCAGTGACCGTGCTCGCATGCAGGGGCAGCTCGCGCGACTTGCCGAGCTTTCCCTTGCGTATGGTGAGCACACCGGCGGCAGCATCGAAGTCATCACGATCAAGGGCAATTGCCTCGCCGACCCGCATCCCGGTCACTGCCAAGAGTGCAATCAATGTTCGATAGGTTGCTTGGCGGTGTGGTGAACGTAGGGTCGCGGTCGCCGTCAGTAATGCGCGGACATCCGTCTTTGAATAAAGGTAAGGTGTTGCCCGCGGAAAGCGTCCGGGAAGCAAACCCGATGGAGGTACCTGATTGGTGGGGTCCATGCCATGCAGGTGGATGGAGAAGCGACGAACTGCGGTAAATCGAATCGAGTACCAGCTTCGATGTGCCGCCTTTGGCAGCATCGTCCAGGCTAACGCGTTCTCTATGGTGACGTGATCTTCACCATGGTTTTCGAGGTATGTGACGAACTGGGACAGAAGTTTCCCCGTGCTGACCAACGTGTAGCCGAGAGTTCGCCGCATCGTCAAATAATCGGCGAGGGCGTCTCGGAGCGCACTCATGGGGCATCTCCCGGCCACGGACGGGCAATCGTTCGCAGTGCTTCGCGATCGACCTTGGCATAAATCGCAGTACTCATCAGGCGACGATGACGCAGCACTTGCCCAATCTCCGGAAGTGACGCTCCGGCACGCAGCATCGCGGTCGCTGCCGTATGACGAAGTCGATGCGCATGGATAATCCCGAGACCGGTTCGCCGCGCGGCGCGAGCGACGACGCAACTCACTCCGCTGCAGCCCAGAGCGCCATGTGGCGCATGGCTGCGCACGAAGACGGTCCGCCCCTGGGCGCTTTCGGGGCGAACGCGTCGCACGTAGGCGGCAATCGCGCGACCAACATCAGTCGGGAGTGGAAGACGTTCAATGCAGTGCCCCTTACCGCGAACGACGATCTCGCCACTGCGCCAATCGATGTCGTCCAGCTGAAGGCGGGCGACCTCGCGTGCCCGTAAACCAAGACGGACCAGCACCGTCAAAATCGCCTTATCGCGGCAGCCGGTCCGGGTGCGTGCGTCGCACGCGGCCAATAGGCGTCGGACTTGCTCGGGAGAAAGACCTTTTGGTAACCCCGCAAGCCGACGGCTAGCAATCGACGGCACCACAGAGACGAGTGAGTGCTCGATTACTCCGTCGAGGTGAAGATAACGAAGCAGGGACCGCAGCGCCATCACCGTTTGCTTCGCCGCGCCGTGTCCCTGACCGGAACAGCGTGTCATGACAAAGGAGATGACATCGGACCCACTCAGGTCAGCAAGACCCAGCGTGCAACCGTCACTGGAAAGTCTCCCTTGCAGGAAGGGACGAACCGAGCGCATGTGGGCTTCGACCGTGGTAGACGCCAGAACGCGTTCGACCACCAGATAACCCCGGAATCTTTGCAGCATCTCCTCAACGGGCCCGACAATGACATCGACCGTCGGCGGCGGTAGAGCGCCTCGGTCGCGAAGATAGTCGAGTATTGGACGAATCGAGTGCTTCGACAGGTATCGCGCATAACCGACGGTACGGCGAGCATCCAGGAAACGGGCGATCTCGCTCTTGTGTAGGTCCTGCTCGGTGAGACTCTGCTTCAGGAGCCAACCGCTAAGAACCCCCAATAGCCTTGTTTGCGCGCCGACTGAATACGGCGTGTATCCCTGGCGACGTAGTTCTTCGGCGAAACCGGGCGCGAACCTCGCGAGTGGACCGACGAGCTGTCTTCGAGACCAGCAGATCGACATGGGACTTTCCCCTTGTGTGGCAAGACAAGGGCCAGTCTGCACCGATGGATTATGCCGACTCCCGTGCGCCGGTCACCGTTGCCGCGGCTGATTTGCGGCCGTGGTCGGCGTAATCCGTAGATCGGCATGCTCGGGGCTATGCCGATATCGGCATAGCCCCGAGAACGTCGCGTTCCAGGTGTCACACCTCTCTCGTGCCCGGGCGTTGAGGTCCCGCCAGTCGGTGAACGTCGAGCCGACGAGGAACGCCTTGTCGATGCGGTGAAACGGTGCCTCCACGCGTGCCGAGCGGTTCGCGTCTCCAACCTTGTGGGCCTTGAAGGTAAAACCGAACCGCTCGGCGAAGGCGGCCATCTCGGGGGCGGGGATCATGGTAGGTCCGGTGCCGGCGGCGACGATCACGTGG
>DASRZB010000123.1:0-3698 GCA_035653855.1 Acidothermaceae bacterium
CGGTCTCCCACCGGGTCGACGACTGGGTGTCAGGAAGGATCACGCCGACAGTCGCACCGGTCGCTGCTGGGGCGCTCGAGGCCGCGGCGGGTGCGGACGACGCCGGCGCTGGAGCACTCGTGGCGGCCGCGGGGGCGGACGTTGCCGCTGCCGGGGCGCTCGTGGCGGCGGCTGGCGCGCTGGAGGCTGGCGGAGCAGAGGTCTTCTTGCTGCTGCTACAGCCGGCAATACCCAGCCCGGCTACCGCCGCGACGGCAATGAGCCTGATCGCAGTCTTGTTCATGCACGGTCCCCTTTTTGCTCCTGGGCGCAGGACGTGGTGCCCTACAGGACTGCCCAGTTGTTGTGCCGCACAACATATGCACCGAGGACCCGTGAACGTAAGGGCAACAGAGCCCATCTTTGTGTTCGGAATGGATCTGTTACATAGGCGTGACCCTGCGGGTACACGCAGCAAGGGCATCTTTATGCCATTTTACGATGGTTTCTTCCGCGTCTGGGCGTTCTGCAGCGAGAGGACGACGGCGGTTGCGGTCGCCGCGAGCACCGCGGCGCCGGTCACGTGCAGCTCGACCAGCGGCACCGGCAGCCCGCTGAAGTACTGCGCGAATCCCACGGTGGCCTGCGCGGCGAGCACGCCGATCAGCACCCGTGTCGTCCGCCGGGCAACGGCGCCGGCACCGACTGCCGTGACGCACACCGCGAGGGCCGCCGCCACGCCGACGAGCAGCATGACGAGGTCGGCATGCAGCTGGCTGATCGCTTGTGGACGCAGGTGCAGCCGCTTCGCGGTCGCATCTCCCGCGTGTGGCCCGCTGCCGGTCACGAGCGTGCCGACGACAAAGACGGCGTAAGTCAGTGCCCAGGTCGCCCAACCGAGGCGCCTCACCACAAGAGGCGGCCGCGCTGCTTCGGCGTCGAGGGGCTCGCGGGTACGCCACCACAGCACGGTCGCCGCGGCGATAAGCACCATCGACAACAGGAAGTGCCCGGCCACCGCCAGCGGGTTCAGGTGGGTGAAGATCAACACCCCGCCGACGAGGATCTGGGCGGGCACCCCCAGCAGCGTGACCCAGGCCCAGCCAAGTAGCCCCGCGCGGCGCGGCGCTGAACGCCACACCGCAACGAAGACCGCCGCGACGACGAGCACCAGCAGGGTCGTCAGTGCGCGGTTGCCGAACTCGATGGCTTTGTGAGAGGACAGCGCTCTGACCGGGACCAGGTCGCCGCTGGAGCAGTCCGGCCACGAAGGGCAGCCGAGGCCTGAGTTGGTGAGGCGGACCAAGCCGCCGGTCGACACGATGCCGATGTTCGCGATCAACGACGTCAGAGCCAGTCGCCGCACCGTCGTCGCGGTGGGCCGCCGGGCCATGACAACCGCGATCGACCGCCGGGGCGCGGGCCCGGCGGTAGGTCGAGCAGTTGAGGCGGTCATCGCGCTCGATGGTAGGCCGCGTGTTCAGATCCCCAACAGGCACCCAAACAGACCCCCCGGGACGACAGGGCCGAGCTCACCCCAGGAGGGGGTGTGTGCAGGCCAGCGGTAAATAGGTAACATTGGTGTTGTGAAATCCGCGATGGTCTCCGATGCACCGACGGTGCCACCAGGCGCTGCCGCTGGCCCTGATGACGCCCGCACCCGTGACCGGGTCGCCCGGGCCTTGCACGATCGCGGTCCCCAAAGCGCAGGCGCCCTAAGTGCCAGCTTCGGCCTCACACCCGCGGCGGTTCGCCGCCACCTCGACACGCTGATCGCCGCAGGCCGGGTATGTGAGGTTCCTGAGCGTAAGGTTCGCGGTCAGCTCCGAGGCCGTGGCCGCCCCGCGAAGCTCTTCGCCCTGACCGACGACGGCCACTCGCTGTTTCGGCATGCCTATGACGACATCGCCGTCGAGGCCCTCAGCTATCTGCGAGACGCCGGCGGCGATGCCGCAGTGAGCGCGTTCGCGCGGCAGCGCCTGCACGGTCTCGAAGTTCGCTACGCGGCGGTGTTGGCACAGGTGCCAGCTGATCGCCGTCCGGCCGAGTTGGCGGCGGCACTCACCGCCGATGGCTATGCCGCGTCCGCGCAGCACGCCGGCCCCGGCATCCAGGTCTGTCAGCACCACTGCCCGATTGCTCACGTCGCAGCAGATTTCCCGCAGCTGTGCGAGGCAGAGACGGAGATGTTTGTGCGGCTCCTCGGTACACACGTCCAGCGGCTCGCCACGATCGCGCACGGCGACGGCATATGTACGACCCACATCCCGTTCGCGCCGGTAGCGAGTTCAACCGTCCACCCAGTTCAACAGTCCGGAGAGGCCACCGCATGACGACCATCGAGCACCCAGAGCTCGACCAGCTTGGCCGGTACAAGTTCGGCTGGTCCGACTCCGACGTGGCAGGGGCGGCGGCGAGGCGTGGCCTGAACGCGGACGTCGTTCGCGATATCTCCGCGAAAAAGAGCGAGCCCGCGTGGATGCTCGAGCAGCGACTGAAGGGCCTGCGCATCTTCGAGAAGAAGCCGATGCCGCTGTGGGGCGCCGACCTGTCGGGGATTGACTTCGACAACATCAAGTACTTCGTGCGCTCGACGGAGAAGCAGGCCGACAGCTGGGACGACCTGCCCGCTGACATCCGCAACACCTACGACAAGCTCGGCATCCCCGAAGCCGAGAAGCAAAGGCTTATATCGGGCGTAGCTGCACAATATGAGTCAGAAGTGGTTTACCATAAGATCCGAGAAGATCTAGAACAACAGGGCGTATTGTTCCTCGACACCGACACCGGCCTGCGCGAGCACGAGGACCTGTTCCGCGAGTACTTCGGATCGGTCATTCCGGCCGGCGACAACAAGTTCTCTGCGCTGAACACCGCAGTGTGGTCGGGTGGCTCGTTCATCTACGTGCCGCCGGGCATCCACGTCGATATCCCGTTGCAGGCCTACTTCCGCATCAACACCGAGAACATGGGCCAGTTCGAGCGCACGCTGATCGTCGTCGACGAGGGCTCCTACATCCACTACGTCGAGGGCTGCACTGCGCCGGTGTATTCGAGCGACTCGCTGCACAGCGCAGTCGTCGAGATCATCGTGAAGAAGAACGCGCGCTGCAGGTACACCACGATTCAGAACTGGTCGAACAACGTCTACAACCTGGTGACCAAGCGGGCGGTCGCCCAGGCCGGCGCGACGATGGAGTGGATCGACGGGAACATCGGTTCGAAGGTGACGATGAAGTACCCGGCGGTATGGCTTGTCGGCGAGTACGCCAAGGGCGAGACGCTGTCGGTCGCGTTCGCGGGTGAGGGTCAGCACCAGGACGCCGGCTCGAAGATGGTGCACGCCGCACCGCACACATCGTCGACGATCATCTCGAAGTCGGTTGCACGTGGCGGCGGTCGCACCAGCTACCGCGGCCTCGTCCAGATCATGGACGGCGCCTATGGCTCGAAGTCGACAGTGAAATGCGACGCGCTGCTCATCGATGCGATCAGCCGGTCAGACACCTACCCCTACGTCGACGTGCGTGAAGACGACGTGTCGATGGGCCATGAGGCCACGGTCTCGAAGGTCAGCGAAGACCAGCTGTTCTACCTGATGAGCCGCGGCATGACCGAGGACGAAGCGATGGCGATGATCGTGCGTGGCTTCGTCGAGCCGATCGCGCGCGAACTCCCGATGGAGTACGCCCTCGAACTGAACCGGCTCATCGAATTGC
>DASRZB010000124.1:0-9717 GCA_035653855.1 Acidothermaceae bacterium
CACCCGTTCGGCTTAGCCGACGGATCTTTGGCCAGTGTTTCCGTTGGCCAGTGTTCCGTCGGCCAGTGTTAGAGCCCAGCAAACAGGTCTGCCTCCCAGCCGTGATCGTTCAGGGCACCCTCAGGGCCTTTCTTGCCGTCCATGAGCACGTAGTGCTCCATGCCGAAGGCCTTTTGACCGATGTGGTTCGACAACGCGAAGAACGGCCCGTCGACCTCGATCTGGCTAGCGTGAGCGCGCATTGCCTCGATCTTCAGGTCGAGATAGTCGCGCGCGTCGACCTGCGTGGTGATCTCGTCGTCATCCTTCGCAAAGGGCACGTCGTCAGCGCTCTCGATGCCGCCGAAGAACTCGTGGCCACCTTCCTTCATGGCGTCGATGGTCGCTTGCATAAACGAACGTGGAACGGCCGTGTAGTAAAACTTCGCCACGATGTCGCGGGTTTGCTCGACGGCCCGAACGGTCACCCGGTGCGCCTGAATGTGATCGGGGTGCCCGTAGCCACCGAAATCGTCGTAGGTCACCACCACTTGGGGGCGGACCTCACGGATGATCTCCACGAGTTGGGCTGTGGCGACCTCAAGGTCGGCCTGCCAGAAGCAACGCGGATTCTCGTTGGCCGGTGTGTCCATCATCCCGGAGTCGCGGTAACCACCGGCCTCGCCGAGAAATCGGTGATCGCGAACGCCTAGCGCCTTGCACGCCTCTTTGAGCTCGTGGATGCGCCAGCCCCCGAGCTGGTCGGCCTTGTCCGCCGCGATACCCGCGAGGGCAGGCAGAAGGACCTCGCCCTCTTCGCCCATCGTGCAGGTGACAAGCGTGACGTTGGCACCGTCGGCCGCGTACTTGGCCATCGTCGCGCCGGTGCCGATCGTCTCATCGTCTGGATGAGCGTGCACGAGCAACAAGCTGCGATCAGTCATGGACAAACCCTAAAGGGCAGCCCCGACAGGGCAAGAATCGATATCGAAGGCCCGGCATCGACGGGTCTCGCGTGATGGCAGGATCAGGCCAGTGACCGACGATTCCTTCCTGCGACTGCAGGCCCGCACTGCCCGATTCACCCTTGGCCGGCCGCGCGGGTTCACCGTGTCGCCGGACGGCGCGCGAGTGCTGTTCTTGCGCTCACGCGGCGGCACCGACCGCGTGACCTGCCTGTGGAGCTACGAGGTCGCGACCGGCACCGAGGTTTTGCTGGCCGACCCGAGCGAGTTGCTGGCTGCCGACCTCGACGCGCTCCCGGACGCGGAACGAGCCCGTCGTGAGAGAGCCCGAGAGCAGGCGGGCGGCATCGTCGCGTATTCCACCGACGCAGCAGTAGCCCGAGCCGCGTTCGCATTGTCGGGTCGCCTCTTTGTTGTCGACGTCTCGACCGGAGGTGCTCGTGAACTCGCCGCGGACGGCCTGGTCTTTGATCCGCACCTCGATCCGACCGCACGCGCGGTGGCCTACGCGACTCGCGGCACCTTGCGGGTCTTGAACGTCGACGAGGACGGCTCCGACCGTGAGCTCATCGCCGAGCCCGGCGTCACGTGGGGGCTCGCGGAGTTCGTCGCCGCAGAGGAAATGGACCGGCAGCGCGGGTTCTGGTGGGCACCTGACGGCGACTCGTTACTTGCGGCACGCGTCGATGAATCGGGTGTGCAGGAATGGCACATCGGCGATCCGGCGAACCCCGATCGGACACCGCACGCGATCCGCTATCCGGCTGCCGGTACCGCGAATGCCGTGGTGTCGTTGTCGTTGCTCCATCTCGATGGCCACCGTACAGACGTTACCTGGGACGCCGATGCGTTCCCCTATTTGGTCAGTGCACGGTGGCGACGCGGCAGTGCGCCGCTGCTGCAGCTCGCATCGCGCGACCAGCGCGCGATGCGCATTGTCGACGTCGACGTCGAGACCGGCGCGACGACTCCGGTTCGCGAAGATACCGATGCGCATTGGCTCGAGCTGATCCCAGGCGTGCCCGATCGGCGACCCGATGGCCGGCTCGTCTGCACGGTCGACGCCGACGACACGAGGCGGCTCGTTGTCGGCGACCAGGTCGTGTCGCCAGTCGGGCTGCAGGTGCGCGCCGTTCTCGCCTCTCATGGTGACGTCTTGTTCAGCGCATCAACCGAGCCGACCGAGCAGCAGCTCTGGGGCTATTTCGCGGATGGCCAGTGCGTGGCGCTCACTACGCAACCCGGCGTGCACTCCGGCACCGGCGCGAGTGATGTGCTCGTCGTGAGCAGCGCCTCGCTGTCGGACGACGGTGTGCAAACCGCCGTCCGCAAGAACGGTGTCGAGGTCGGACGCATCGCATCGTTCGCCTCGCCCGCACCGTTCTTGCCTCGCGTCTCGATCTCGAAGCAGGGACGCCGCGAGCTGCGCACCGCCCTCGTGTTGCCGCGCGAACACGTCGAGGGATCCGGCAAACTACCGGTGCTGATGGATCCTTACGGCGGTCCGCACGCGCAACGAGTAGTCGCATCACGCGGCGCGTACCTGAACTCGCAATGGCTCGCCGACCAGGGATTCGCGGTCGTAATCGTCGACGGCCGAGGCACTCCCGCTCGGGGGCCGGCGTGGGAACGCGCAATAGCCGGCGATCTCGCGACGGCGGTTCTCGAGGATCAGGTCGACGCCTTGCAGTCGTTGGCGACGACGCACCCCGACTTGGATCTGTCAAAGGTCGCGATCCGAGGTTGGTCGTTCGGTGGCTACCTTGCCGCACTGGCCGTGCTGCGGCGCCCCGACGTCTTTCACGTCGCCGTCGCCGGCGCGCCCGCCATCGACTGGAGCCTGTACGACACGTACTACACCGAGCGATACCTCGGGGTGGACACATCGGCGCCGTCGTACGCCATCAGTTCGCTGCTCGCCGATGCCCCCACGCTTTCTCGGCCGCTGATGATCGTGCACGGGCTGGCCGACGACAACGTGGTTGCGGCCCATAGCCTGCGGCTGTCGACCGCGCTGCTTGCCGCTGGCCGCCCGCACACCATGCTTCCCCTGTCTGGCGTGACCCATATGACGTCGCAGGAGGACGTCGCGGCGAACCTGGCCAAGCTCGAGGTGCAGTTCATCCGTAGTTCGCTCCGCTAAGCGTGGATACACCCGTGATGGTGCGGGTACACCCCTCCCATGGTTACTTGGCTCACGCGCAGTCTGATCTTCATCGTCGGGGGCGCCGTGCTGGCGTTTGCAGTCACCACCAGCACGATCACGTACCACAGCCCCAAACACGGCGCGACGCTCGACGTGCACACCGTCGGCGCGATACTGCTGCTCGTCGGGGTCTTCGACCTGCTGCTCAACTTCGGCGTGTCGATGTACCTGCGCGACACCGGACAGCCGCTCGACCCATACGTCGCTAACCCGGCGACGGCAGCGCTGGGCACGCCGCCAACCTTAGGAACGCCCGCGCCCGTCGCTGGGCAGACGGTCACCCGGCAGGTGTGGGCAACCACGCCGAACGTGCGGCCGCCGCACGACACGCAGCCAATTCCGATCGACCCGCAACTCTGACCCGACCCGCACCCCTTGCCCACTGAAGGAAAGCGCGTGGGACGGCGGGTGGCGGGGTCGCGGCGTGGGACGGCGGGTGCGAGCGGCGGGTTGTGCCCACCTCGCTAGTCCTCTCGGGCGGCCTTTGCCCGGCGTCCGCGATATTTCTCTCGCTCCGACATCGACAGTTCGACCTTGCGGATGCGCACATTGCCCGGCGTGACTTCGACGCATTCGTCCTCGCGGCAGAACTCGAGCGCCTGCTCAAGCGACAGCACCTTGTGCGGGATCAGCGGCACCAAGACGTCGCTGGACGACTGGCGCATGTTCGTGAGCTTCTTTTCCTTGGTGGGATTCACGTCCATGTCGTCCTGACGTGAGTTCTCGCCGACGATCATGCCCTCGTAGACCTCGGTCTGCGGGCCGACGAACATCGTGCCGCGCTCCTGCAGGTTCGACAGCGCAAAGCCAGTCGTCGGGCCGCGACGGTCAGCAACGAGCGAGCCGGTCGGACGTGTGCGCAGATCGCCATGCCACGGCTCGTAGCATTCGTGCACGTGGTGCAGCAGCCCGGTGCCGCGAGTCTCGGTCAAGAACTCAGTGCGGAATCCAATGAGTCCGCGCGCCGGCACGATGTATTCCATCCGGATCCAGCCGGTGCCGTGGTCGACCATCTGCTCGAGGCGACCTTTGCGCAACGCAAGCAACTGGATGAGCACGCCCTGATAGTCACTGGGCGCATCGATGGTCAATCGCTCCATCGGCTCGTGAACCTTGCCGTCGACGCGCTTGGTAACAACCTGTGGCTTGCCGACGGTGAGCTCGAATCCTTCACGACGCATGATCTCGACGAGGATTGCGAGTTGCAGCTCGCCACGACCCTGTACTTCCCAGGTGTCTGGGCGCTCGGTATTCAGAACGCGGATCGAGACGTTGCCGACGAGCTCGGCATCGAGCCGGTTCTTGACCAGGCGAGCCGTGAGCTTCTTGCCCGACTCACCGGCAAGCGGGGAGGTGTTGATACCTACCGTCATCGACAAGCTCGGCTCGTCGACGGTGATGATCGGCAGTGGGCGCGGGTCGTCGGGGTCGGCGATGGTCTCACCGATGGTGATCTCGGGAATGCCCGCGATAGCCACGATGTCGCCGGGGCCGGCCGTCTCGATCGGCACCCGCTCAAGCGCGGTGGTGCCGAGCAGTTCGGTAAGCCGCACCTTCTCGATGGTGCCGTCGGACTTGCACCACGCAACCTGCTGCCCGCGCTTCATCGTGCCGGAGTGCACTCGAAGCAGGGCGAGACGGCCGAGGTACTGGGACGCATCGAGGTTCGTGACATGCGCGCGCAGCGGAACGTCGGGATCGAACGACGGCGGCGGCACGGTCTTCAGAATCGTTGCGAACAACGGCTCGAGGTCGGGGCTGTCGGGCATCGTCCCGTCGTCCGGCCTGGTTAGTGATGCCCTACCGGCGCGCGCACACGCATAGACGATTGGGAAGTCGAGAATGCTCGAGTGGTCGATGTCGTCATCCATCAGATCAATGAACAACTCGTAGGTCTCGTCGACGACCTCGGCGATCCGCGCGTCGGGCCGGTCGACCTTGTTGATGACAAGCACGACAGGCAGCTTCTTCTGCAATGCCTTGCGAAGCACGAAGCGGGTTTGCGGCAACGGACCTTCGGATGCGTCGACGAGCAACAGGACGGCGTCAACCATCTCGAGGCCGCGCTCGACCTCACCACCAAAGTCTGCGTGGCCCGGGGTGTCGATGATGTTGATCGTCACGCCGCTGTGCAACACCGCGGCGTTCTTCGCGAGGATCGTGATGCCCTTCTCGCGTTCGAGGTCCATGGAGTCCATGACCCGCTCGCGGACCGAGTCGTTCTCGGCCTGATGCTCGGAGAATGCGCCGGATTGCCAGAGCATGGCGTCGACCAGCGTGGTCTTGCCGTGGTCGACGTGGGCGATGATCGCGACGTTGCGCAGATCGTCGCGGGTACTCATGGGCATGAGGAAGTGCTCCAAACCAAGGTGGGGCTCCCAAAGACGTGTCTCGTTGGGATTACCCCATGGTACGTGGTCGCACGCGTATACGCCCCATTCGCCCCGAACAGGGCACATGCATGCCTAGAGTTCGTGCCCCGTCGTGCTGTCGACATGGTCGGGAATCTCGCCCTCGTGGCGATCACCAGTGGTCACTGTCCCGCGTGGCTCGAACATGAGAATCGAACCGCCGGACGACGATGGTTTGTGCTCGGTGCCTCTCGGCACGACGAACGTGTCGCCCTCACGCAAAAGCACGGTGTTCTCGGCGCCCGCGGCGTCACGAATGGTGACTTCAAACTGCCCGTCGAGGACAAGAAAGAACTCGTCGGTGTCCTCGTGCACGTGCCACACATGCTCGCCCCTGGCATGGGCGATGCGCACGTCGTAGTCGTTCACGCGCGCGACGATCCGCGGGCTGTACACCTCATCAAACGAAGCCAATGCCGTTGTCAGGTTCACCGGTACGAGTGTCATGCCTGCAAGTGTTCCACTTCCGACGGTTCGACAAGCGACGCGACGCCGTGAAGTGTCCGACGCGGAACCGGCGTGAGAACGACGGCCACGACGGGGAAGATCGCTGCCACCAAGAAGCCCGTGCTGTAGGACGTGCTTTCAATCAGGACGCCGAGCAGCGGGGGCGTGAGAATAGCCGCGATGTTCTGTGCGGTGTTCTGTGCGCCGAGCGCCCGCCCCGCCCACGCCGATCCGGCGATCTCCGCAGTTGCCGTGAAGCCCAGACCGTTGTCGGTCACCGTCACGACGGCGCCTATCGCAAACGCGATGACGACGAATTCGGCACGCCGCGCATCTCCGATCGCGATGGCCACCATCGTCAGTGCACTGGCGACGGCGATCTGACGCATCGGGCGCAGGCGACTGCCGACGCGGTCAGACCAAGCACCTGCACCCACCCGGCCGGCAGCGCCAGCCACCTGCACGGCGAAGACAAGACGACCCGCCGCGAGCACCTCCCAATGGCGCTGGTTCACGAGGTACTCCAGCACGAACGCGGATACCGCAAACTGCGGAACCACGAGCAACATGCTCGACCCATGAACTCGCCACAGTTGCGCGGTTCGGTAGGGCGACTGGGTGTCGCCTACTGTCTTCGCGGTCGGACGCGGCGGATTCGTGACGAGCGCGAAGACCAGCACGGCAATTGCGGCACACAGCGCCGCTGGGAACACAAACGCGGTCGACAGGCCGTGCCGTGCGAGTGCGGGCAACGTCAACGCTGCGAGACCGACCCCAAGCGGTTGAGCGGTTTGTCGAACGCCCATCGCAAATCCACGCTCGTGCGCCTCGAACCACCCCAGCACCACGCGTCCGCTCGCGGAGTTCACCGAGGCCCCTGCCGCACCGGCTAGCGCCAGCAACGCGCACAACCCAGTCAATCCATGCACGAAGCAGGCCGCTGCAAGAAAGACCGCTGCGCCGGCGAGCCCGACCGTGATCACCAGTCGTTCGCCCCACCGATCGGCGGCATAGCCCCAAGCAAACAGCGTGAACAGGACGCCGAGGCCTGGCGATGCGACGACGACTCCGGCCCGGGCCAAGGAAATGCCGTAGGTGTGGCGGATCGCGGGGACGAGCATGGGAAGTCCGTAGACGTAGCAGCACATCGCCGCCTGGGCAGACCAGCCCAAGCCAAGGATCAACCACCGGCGACGCGACGTTGCCACGTCAAGGATCGTAACCTCGCTATCTCGCTTACCGAGACGGCGATCTCAATAGCTGGAACGGCTCAGGCGACGCCCGGCCCGCTGCGCCTGGCTGTCCACGCATGCCACAGGGCCGGCATACCGATCTGCGCGGGTCCAAGACTTGCGAGAAGGGTAACCAGGTAAATCCGCCGCCTCGATCCGCCTCATCGTGTTGCTCGCGCCCGTCGCCGCGTCCGTCGGCGCCTCGCTCGCCATCACCAGACTTGTCCCCGCCCCTGCCGATCACACCGAACGGGTCCTGTGGTTGACCGGCATTGTGGTCGCCTGCAGCTTCCTTGCGTGGCCCGCGCGCCGACTCTTGCGTCGGCTCCTCCCACTAGCCGCCCTGTTCGAGATGTCCTTGTTGTTCCCGGGTGAGATGCCGACTCGGTGGAAGGTCGCCCGTGAGGCGGGCTCCATCAAGCGTCTGGAGTTGCTGGCGTCCGGAGTACCCGACCGCGAGTCCAGCAAAGCGGCGATCACGATCCTGGCGATCGTCGCGTCCTTGGCGCGGCACGACCCCCTGACGAGAGGTCACAGCAACCGGGTTCGCGTTCTCACCGACCTGATCGCCGAGGAAATGGCGTTGCCGCAGGCAGACCGCGACCGACTCCGGTGGGCCGCCCTTGTGCACGACGTCGGCAAACTCGAGGTTCCGGCGAAACTTCTGAACAAGCCCGGCAAGCCGACCGAGGAGGAGTGGGAGACGCTGCGTCTGCATCCGCAAGCGGGCGCCGACCTCACCGAGCCGCTCGCCCACTGGCTCGGACCGTATTCCGTGGTCGCCCTGCAACACCACGAGCGCTACGACGGCACCGGCTATCCGGCTGGACTGCGCGGTCACGAGATCAGTTTGGGCGCTCGCATCGTCGGGCTCGCCGATGCTTTCGAGGTCATGACGGCGTCACGTCCCTACAAGAGAGCTATGACGCGCAGCGTCGCGCTGCAAGAGGTCATCACGTGCGCGGGAACCCAGTTCGACCCGGTTGTCGCGCGCGCCTTCCTCGCAGTGTCGATGCCCCGTCTGCGCCGCGCGCTCGGCCCCGCCAGTTTGGTCGGTCAACTACCGGTCATCGTGACGTCGCCCGCCACCGGCATCCCGGTGGTTGCGAGCGGCGCTGCCCGCGCAGCCGGCACGGCGGTGGTGACCAGCATCGCCGGAGCGGCCGTGGTCGCCGGCGGCGTCGCCGGGGTCACCGCGACCGCACCGAGCTCGGGACCAAACCAGCACTCCAACTCGACGGCCCAGCACGCGGGCTCCGCCAGTCAGGGCGCCGCCGCGCACGCCGGTGCAGGGATGGCGCAACCCGAGGTAGGCGACGATCCGGCCAACGCCGTGACGAGCGTTCCGTCGCCGAGTGCGCCGTCGTCCAGTGCGCCGCCACCAAGCGCCCCTCCCAGCCCGCTGTCAGTGAGCACTGTGCCGGCAGCGACACCGACAGCGGACGGCGGTGCTGGCACGGCGCCGCCAATGCGAGGCAGCACGATCGCGCACCACCTCCTGCCCGCGCTGCCCGTCGCCTCGGCGCTGCCGATACCGGCACTCACCAATCCCCCGCTGGCACTCGACGTCCCGCTGCCTTCTGCACTACCGACGGAACTCACCGAGCCGATCGAATCGGTGGTCAGCCCGCCGATCGCCGCCGTCGTATCCGCCCTTCCAGTCCTGGGGTTTCTCGGTCAGTAGGCAGCCGCGGACGCAACTGCGGCATACGGCAGACTCGACGACGTGAGCAGCCCGCCGTCCGACGACGAGTTCGCGATCCGCGCACGCAGCTTTGGCGCAGTAGCCCGCGACTACGACCGGGCCAGACCCTCTTACACGGCTGAGATGGTCGACGACATCGTCGCGTTGCTGCCCGGGCGCGACGTCGTCGAGGTGGGAGCGGGGACCGGGAAGGCGACGGTGCTGTTCGCCGTCCGCGGGCTCACGATGACCTGCGTCGAGCCCGACCCAGAGATGGCGGCGGTGCTCGTAGAGAACACTCAACTGTTACCCAATGTGAGCGTCACGGTCTCGTCGTTCGAGGATTTTCAGCCGGCAGGGCTTTACGACGGCTTGCTCGCGGCACAGTCATGGCACTGGACGTCGCGCGAACATCGGTGGGCGAAGGCGGCAAGCGTGTTGCGCGAGGGCGGCCTGGTCGCGCTGTTCTGGAACCGCGAGCAATCGCACCGCAGCCCGCTGCTGTCAGCGGTTGCGGACGTCTACCGTCGGTACGGACTGGGCGACTCGAACCAGGGAAGCCCTGACCAGGCGCCGCCCGCCTGGCCGCGCGACGAGATGGAAAAGCAGCCAACCTTCACGGACGTCGAGGTGCGCACGTACGAGTCGACACACAGCTACTCAACGGGTGCCTGGTTGGCGTACGCGGCATCGACATCGAACATGTTGATCCTCGAGCCGGCGCAACGCGATGCGATCTTTGCCGATGTGGCCAAGGTGATTGACGACGCCGGTGGCGCGCTTGAAGTCCATC
>DASRZB010000125.1:0-8221 GCA_035653855.1 Acidothermaceae bacterium
TCGGCGAACGCGTCGTGCACAACGTCGCCCGGGTCGTCCTCGTGCATCGCGATCTCTTCGAGAATGACACCGCGCTCGGAGTCGACGTCCGACGAGCGCACGACCGACGACGTCATCATGTCGGAGATGACGTCGACGGCGAGCGGCAGATCGTTGTCGAGAACGCGCGCGTAGAAGCAGGTGTATTCCTTCGAGGTGAACGCGTTCATCTCGCCACCGACGGCATCGAGCGCCGCCGAGATCTCCAGCGCATCACGGCGCTTGGTGCCTTTGAACAGCACATGCTCGAGGTAATGCGAACTTCCTGCAAGTGCGGGTGTCTCGTCGCGCGAGCCGACCCCGACCCACACGCCGAACGAGACAGAGCGCACGGTGGGCATTGCCTCGGTGATGACCCGAAGACCTCCCGGCAGGACGGTGCGACGGACCACCGCGCCGTCCACGCCAGGAATGAGCGTCTTGGTACTACCGGGCTTCTGGTGGGTCAGCTGACGTGGACTCACTCGTGTGCGCCCACCGAAGCGTCGACCGAACTCTGGCCAGCACCGTCGCCTTCGACGACCGGCACGAGCGACAGCTTGCCTCTGGGGTCGATCTCCTTGATCTCGACCTGGATCTTGTCGCCGACCTTGACGACATCGTCGACGTTCTCGACCCGCTTACCGCCGGAGATCTTGCGGAGCTCGGAGATGTGCAGCAGACCGTCCTTGCCAGGAACGAGAGAGATGAAGGCGCCGAACGCCGTGGTCTTCACCACGGTGCCGAGGTAGCGCTCACCAACCTCGGGCATCGTCGGGTTCGCGATCGCATTGATCTGCGCGCGAGCCGCTTCCGCCTTCGGTCCATCGGTCGCGCCGATGTAAATCGTGCCGTCGTCTTCGATGGTGATCTCGGCGCCGGTTTCGTCCTGGATCTGGTTGATCATCTTGCCCTTGGGCCCGATGACCGCACCGATCTGGTCGACTGGAATCTTGATCGTGATGATCCGCGGCGCGAACTTCGACATCTCGGCCGGCCCGCTGATCGCCTTCGCCATCACATCGAGGATGGTGAACCGAGCCTCGCGAGCCTGGGTCAAAGCGCCCGCAAGAACGGATGCCGGGATGCCGTCGAGCTTGGTGTCGAGCTGCAGCGCTGTGACGAACTCACGAGTACCTGCGACCTTGAAGTCCATGTCGCCGTACGCGTCCTCGGCGCCGAGGATGTCGGTCAGGGTGACGTACTGCGTCTGCCCGTCTACGGTGTCGGAAATAAGTCCCATCGCAATGCCGGCGACCGGCGCGCGTAGTGGCACCCCTGAGGCGTACAACGCCATGGTCGATGCACACACCGAACCCATCGACGTCGAGCCGTTGGAACCCAACGCCTCGGACACCTGCCGGATCGCGTAAGGGAAGTCTTCGCGCGACGGCAAGACGGGAACGAGCGCGCGCTCGGCCAGTGCGCCGTGCCCGATCTCGCGCCGCTTCGGTGAGCCAACGCGACCGGTCTCACCAGTCGAGTACGGCGGGAAGTTGTAGTTGTGCATATAGCGCTTGCGAGTCTCCGGAGCGAGCGTGTCGAGCTGCTGCTCCATGCGCAGCATGTTCAGCGTGGTGACGCCAAGGATTTGCGTCTCGCCGCGCTCGAACAGTGCCGACCCGTGCACCCGCGGGAGCACGTCGATCTCGGCCGACAGCGGTCGGATGTCGGTGAGCCCGCGGCCGTCGATGCGTACCTTGTCGCGGATGACCCGCTCGCGCACGACTTTCTTGGTCAGCGACCGGAACGCCCCGCCGATCTCCTTCTCGCGACCCTCGAACTGGCCAGCCACCAGCTGCGTCGCCAGCGCCTTCACGCGGTCGAGTTCGGCCTCGCGGTCGGCTTTGCTCACGATGGTCATTGCCTGCGCGAGCTCGGTGCTGACCGCTGCCGATACTGCCGCGTAGACGTCGTCCTGGTACTCGAGGAACACCGGGAAGTCGGCGGTCGGCTTCGCCGCGCCGGCCGCGACCTTGAGCTGTGCTTCGCACAGGGTCTTGATGAATGCCTTCGAGGCCTCGAGGCCCTGGGCCACGACCTCCTCGGTCGGGGCGGTGGCGCCGTCACGCACCAGGCCGAAGGTGTTCGCGGTTGCCTCGGCTTCGACCATCATGATCGCGACGTCGCCGTCGGGCAGGACCCGGCCGGCGACGACCATGTCGAAGGTCGCCCGCTCGAGCTCGGAGTGGTAAGGGAAGGCGACCCACTGGCCGTCGATGTGGGCAACCCGGACCGCGCCGATCGGCCCGCTGAACGGCAGCCCGGCGAGCTGGGTCGACATCGATGCCGCGTTGATCGCGATGACGTCGTAGAGGTGGTCGGGGTCGAGCGCCATGACGGTGATGACGACCTGGACCTCGTTGCGCAGGCCCTTCACGAAGCTCGGGCGAAGCGGTCGGTCAGTCAGCCGACAGGTCAGGATCGCGTCCTCACTAGGCCGGCCTTCGCGACGGAAGAACGACCCAGGGATGCGACCCACGGCGTACATCCGCTCCTCGACGTCGACCGTCAGGGGGAAGAAGTCGAACTGGTCTTTCGGTGCCTTGCTGGCGGTGGTCGCCGACAGCAACATGCTGTCGCCGAAGTAGGCAACAGCGGATCCGGCGGCCTGGCGAGCCAGCTTGCCGGTCTCGAAGCGGATCGTGCGGGTGCCGAACTTGCCGTTGTCTATGACAGCGTCAGCGGCGGTGATCTCGTGGTCAGCCACGAACCCTCCAAAGGGTTGTCGTGGAACCCGCCGAGCCCGGCATTCTTTGCCGGTCTTCGATCGAAGTCCCCGGGGCTGCACGCTCCGGCCACTTTCGCCGTGCGGCTCACGCCCGGAAACCACTACCGAGGACCGGCCAGGCGGCGCTCGTTCGGGCTCCCATATCGGTGAGAGCGTGCGCGCAGCTGGGGTTCCAGCTGGCGCGGTACTACGAAGAAGCGACCGGCCGGTAGAGGCCCGATCGCTTCGTTCCCACTATCGACGCAGACCCAGACGCTCGATGAGCGTGCGGTAGCGGGTGATGTCCTTGTTCGCGAGGTACTTGAGCAGGCGACGACGACGTCCGACGAGCAGCAAGAGCCCCCGACGGCTGTGGTGGTCGTGCTTGTGCACCTTGAGGTGTTCGGTCAGGTCGGCGATTCGCTTGGAAAGCATCGCCACCTGCGCCTCTGGAGATCCAGTGTCGCCCTCGCTGGTGCCGTATTCGGCCAGAATCGAGTTCTTTGTCGCGGTGTCGAGCGCCACGGGACTCCTTTTCAGTGCTTCGTGTGCGCCCTCGGTCCGAGTCACGAGGGCAGGAAAACACACACCGGTACGCGACCGGTATTCGAGCCACGGTACCACCCCACGCCGGGCGCCTTCGGCACTGAAGCGCTCAGTGCTACGAATCTGCCAGCCGCGCGCGGGACTCCTCAACGTCGTGGGCCATCTGCGCCACCAGGGCATCCACGCTGTCGAAGGTCACCATCGGCCGCACCCGGGCGACGAAGTCGAGTGTCACGACCGTCCCATAGAGGTCAAGCCCGACCTGGTCGATGGCGTAAGCCTCGACTCGCCGAGTGGTACCCCCAAACGTGGGGTTGGTCCCGATCGAGATCGCCGCCGGCAGGTCGTTCAACCAGCCGGCGTAAACCCCGTCTGCAGGGATCGCAAGGTCGGGCGCCACCTCAAGGTTGGCGGTCGGGTAGCCCAGCGCGCGCCCGCGATGGTCGCCATGGATGACGGTCCCCTCTAACCGGTACGGGCGACCGAGCGCATCGGCCGCGCCCTCGACATCTCCCGCGGCGATCCGCTCGCGAATCCAGCTCGACGAGAAGACCTTCGAGGCCGCATCGCTGTCGGGTTCCGAGATCGGCCCTGCGAGCTGGATCGGATCGACCATGAACCCGGACGTGTTCCCGATCTCGGCAAGCGTCGCCACATCGCCCGCTGCTCGCCGTCCGAATCGAAAGTTCGCACCGACCACGATGTCGACGGCGCGCAACTTCTCGACCAGAATCGAGTGCACAAACTCGTCGGGCGAGCGCTCCGAGAACTCCTTGGTGAAGTCAATGACGTAGGTAGCGTCGAGGCCGAGTTCGCCTAGCAACTCGAGCCGGCGCGGCAGGGTCGTCAGCAGCGCCGGCTTATCGTGCGGCCGCACGACGAACTCCGGCATCGGCTCGAACGTCACCGCCACACCCGGCAGCCGGAGTTCGGCCGCGCGGGCCAGCGCGCGGTAGACGATGCGTTGATGGCCGCGGTGCACGCCATCGAAGACGCCGATAGTGACGACGGTGCGTCCCACATCGGCAGGCACGCCGCCGGTGCCGTCGCGCCAAACCTGCACCGAAGACCGCACCTCCCTATTGCCTGACCCTGCCTGTTACGACGGCGCTCGACACTTAGCGCCTACGGCGCACCAGCGTCCCATGCTCTCAGCCCACGAACACGGCGAGTGCGTGCGCAAGCTCGCCACGGTCCTCCAGGAGCGCAACCAGTGCGCCGTCCGGCCCGAACGCGGCAACCGGTTCGCCATCTATACCGGACGCCGAAAGCTTGGCCCCGTGCGACAGCGCGAGCGCCTGTTCGGCGTCAAGGTCGCGCCGCGCGAAGGCGCTCGCTGCGACGAGGTCCAACGGCGTCAGCGTGAATGCCGCCTCGAGCTCGGGCAGCGTTCGCGCGACACTCAAATCGAAGGCGCCGACTCTCGTTCGGCGCAACGCTGCGAGATGCCCACCGACGCCGAGGGCGAGGCCTACATCGCGGGCCAGCGCGCGGATATACGTCCCGGACGAGCAGGTGACTTCAGCGTCGACATCGAGTACGCCGAGCTCGGCGTCGGGGCGAAAGTCGGTAGCCTCGAACCTGCTGACCGTGACACGGCGGAGAGCGAGTACGACGTCCTCGCCGGATCGCGCCCGGGTGTAGGCACGCACGCCGTCGACCTTGATCGCGCTGACGGCAGGAGGGCGTTGCTCGATCTCACCCGTGAACACCTTCATCGCGGCGGCAATGTCCGCGGCAGCCAGCTGATCGGCCGGGGTACGCGCGAGCAGCTCGCCCTGCGCGTCATCGCTCGACGTCGCAATGCCGAGGCGCATCGTTGCCAAATAGTCCTTGTCGTGCAGAGCGAGATGACCGAGTAACCGGGTGGCCCGCCCGACGCCGACCAGCAACACTCCCGTGGCCATCGGGTCGAGCGTGCCAGCATGCCCGACGCGCCGCGTCCCAGCTAGCCGGCGCACGCGGGCGACCACGTCGTGTGAGGTAAGTCCGGGTGGCTTGTCGACAACGACAACCCCCCCACGCTGCGGCGGCTCCCCCGAGCCTTTTGGCACTTACTCCGCCGCACCTGGCGTGACGCGGTACGGATCGGCGTCTCCCGCCGGAACCGCGTGCGTCGCGGCCTCGTGCACTGCCGCATCGGCCTCGCGCGCTTTCGCAAGCAGTTCGTCAATGTGCTGCACGTTGTCGAGCACTCCGTCGAGCACGAATGTGAGTGTCGGCGTGAACCGCACTTGGGTCTGCTTGCCGACCTCGGAGCGCAACACGCCCCGCGCGCTCTCGAGTGCAGCAGCGGTTTCGGCGCGCGCACTGTCGTCGCCGAGCACCGTGTAGAACACGGTCGCGTCGTGCAGGTCACCGGTAACCCGAGCATCGGTGATCGTGATGAATCCCAAACGTGGATCCTTCACTTGCCGCTCAAGCGTCTCTGCCACGATAACCCGAATGCGGTCGGCCAACTTGCGTGCACGCGCGTGGTCAGTCATCACTCATCCTCTTCGCCAAAGAGCCGCTGCCGAGTCGACAGCACCTCAACCTCCGGTCGCCCAGCCACTAACCGCTCGCAACTCTCAAGAACCTCAACACAATGAGCAGCCTCAGCAGCAACGACGGCAACCCCAATCAAAGCCCGCCGATGCAACTCAAGATGCCCAACCTCCGAAACCGAAACCTCAAACTTGCGCCGGACCTCAGCGATGATCGGCCGGACAAGGCCGCGCTTCTCCTTGAGCGAATGCACATCCCCAAGCAGCAGATCAATCTCCAGGACCCCAGCAAACATGCTTTCCGCCCCTAGCGAGGGTGGTTACAGGGACGTCGTGATCGATCCGTCCGAAAACAGCGAAGGCTCGGGCCCGTACGAAGCGGGGCACGAAGGCCACCCACCGCACTAAGCCCGAGGCTTCTCTTTCATTTCGAACGTCTCGATGACGTCGTCCACCTTGATGTCATTGAATGACCCGAGCCCAATACCGCACTCGTATCCCTCGCGGACCTCAGTAGCGTCGTCCTTGAACCGCTTGAGCGACTCGATCGTGAGGTGGTCGTTGATCACGACACCGTCGCGGATCAAGCGGGCCTTAGAGTTTCGGGTGATCACGCCGGAGCGCACGAGACAACCCGCGATGTTGCCGAACTTGCTCGAGCGGAAGACGTCGCGAATCTCGGCGGTACCGAGTCGCGCCTCTTCGAACTCGGGCTTCAGCAGTCCCTTGAGTGCGGCCTCGACCTCATCGATCGCCTGGTAGATGACCGAGTAGTAGCGGACGTCGACGCCTTCGCGATCGATGAGTTCGCTGACCCGCTCGGCCGGCCGGACGTTGAATCCGATGATGACCGCGTCGGAGGCAACCGCAAGGTTGACATCGTTTTGCGTGATGGCCCCGACGCCACGGTCGATGACCCGCAGGTCGACGTCCTCACCGACATCGAGGTTGAGCAACGCGTCCTCGAGAGCCTCGACCGAACCGGAGACGTCGCCCTTGAGGATGAGGCGGAGTTCTTCGACTTCGCCCTTCTCCATGCGAGCGAGGATGTCTTCGAGACTGCGCCGGCCACGGCTGTCGGCGAGTTGGGCGTTGCGTTCGCGCGCCGAACGTCGTTCAGCAATCTGCCGCGCCACCCGGTCTTCGGGGACGACGAGGAAGTTGTCGCCGGCGTCCGGAACGCTGGTGAACCCGAGCACCTGAACCGGCCGTGAAGGCCCAGCCTCGGCGACGGTCTCGCCAAACTCGTCGAGCATTGCTCGCACACGACCGAAAGCTTCACCGGCAACGATCGAGTCGCCGACGCGCAACGTTCCGCGTTGGACCAGGACGGTCGCGACCGGACCACGTCCGCGGTCGAGGTGCGCCTCGATGGCGACCCCTTGCGCGTCCTGGTCGGCATTCGCCCGCATGTCGAGTGCTGCGTCTGCGGTTAGCAGGATCGCCTCGAGCAGCTTGTCGATGTTGAGGTTCGACTTCGCCGAGACGTCGACGAACATCGTGTCGCCGCCGTACTCCTCGGCGACCAACCCATATTCGGTCAGCTGCCCGCGCACCTTCGTCGGGTCGGCGTCTTCCTTGTCGATCTTGTTGACGGCAACCACGATCGGGACGCCGGCCGCCTGGGCGTGGTTGAGCGCCTCGATGGTTTGCGGCATGACGCCGTCGTCGGCCGCCACCACGAGCACCGCGATGTCGGTCACCTGCGCACCACGGGCACGCATGGCGGTGAACGCTTCGTGGCCCGGGGTGTCGATGAAGGTAATCGCCCGCTTGCCGGCGATCGAATCGGCGATGACCTGGTAGGCACCGATGTGCTGCGTGATGCCACCGTGCTCGCGCGCAACCACATTGGTGTTACGAATCGCGTCGAGCAGCTTGGTCTTGCCGTGGTCGACGTGACCCATCACGGTGACCACCGGCGGTCGGGCGCTGAGATCGCCCTCGTCGCCCTCGTCTTCGCCAAACTCGAGATCGAACGATTCGAGCAGCTCGCGGTCTTCGTCTTCGGGGCTGACCACCTGCACGTCGTAGCCGAGCTCGGCGCCGAGCAACTGCAAGGTCTCTTCGTTGACCGACTGCGTGGCGGTGACCATCTCACCGAGATGGAACATGACCTGAACCAGCGACGCCGGGTTCGCGCCAATGCGGTCGGCGAAGTCAGACAGCGACGACCCGCGCGGCAGCCGCAGAACCTGGCCGTTGCCGCGCGGCACCTGCACGCCGCCGATCGACGGGGCCTGCATGTTGTCGAACTCTTGGCGCCGCTGCTTCTTCGATTTGCGGCCACGAGTCGGCCGGCCGCCCGGACCGCGACCGAACGCACCTGCCGTGCCGCCCCCGCGACCGCGGCCACCAGGACCTGGACGACCACCGGCGCCTGCGCCCGGAGCTCCGCCAGGTCCGCCGGCGCCCGGACCACCTCGACCGGCACCTGGGCCGCCCGGACGAGCGGGGGCGA
>DASRZB010000126.1:0-5227 GCA_035653855.1 Acidothermaceae bacterium
GCAGTCACGACCACTCGGGATGCGAAGTCGACGATCTCGGGCGGACGGCGAGTGGTGGGCGGTGTCAGGCAAACGAAAGGGCCCGGACGGCGAACCGTCCGGGCCCTTCGTTGTGCTCGAGCGTTTAGCCGTTGACGATGACGGTGCCCATGATCTTGTCGGCGAACGTCTGCTTCTTCGCATCCCACAGCGGCCAGAGGTAGCCGAGGTAGCAGGGGATTCCGTCGAGGATGTGTACGAATGCGCGTCCGATCGCGAACCCGCCGCCGGTCGGTTGACCGGTTGCCTCTTTCAGCATCCGGATCCCGACAATCTTCTGGCCCCAACGGGATCCGGTCTTGCCGCCTTGGAAGATGTTGTAAAACGTCCAGACGACTGCGCCGATGTACACGATGATGCCGAGCGCGACGAAGATGCGCAGGCAGACCAGTGCGATCACCCACGGAACCAAGAAGTCGAGCGCCCAAGCGCCGACGCGCTTGCCCCAACTCGCGTAGGCGTACGTCGGCGCCATTGGCTGGTAGCCGTAACCGGGTTGGCCGTATCCCGGCGGCGGTGCCTGTCCGTAGCCCGGCTGCGGACCGCCGTACGGCGGTTGCCCGTATCCCGGCTGCGGTTGCCCGTATCCCGGCGGCTGGCCGTAGTCCGGTGCAGGCGGCGGCGGAGCCGATGGGTACGCGGGTGGCGGTGCCGGAGGGTACGCCGGGGGAGGCCCGGGTGGTGAGGCAGCGCCCTGGCCGGACGGGTCAGTTGGTGGTACAGCCCACGGGTCGGGCTGTCCTGAGCCCGGATCCGACGGTGTGGACACGATTCCTCCTAGTTGGGAGTGAGTGAATGGGGCCTGAGTTAGAGAATTCCGAACCGGAAAAGCTGCCAGACCTCGGAGAACACGACGGCGACGGCGATCGCCACCCTGATCGTGGTGGGAGAGATGGCGGGCCAACGCGCGACGGGCCGAGACGATCGAGACGCAATCACCGCTGGCATCGCTGCCACGACAACAGCGCCGAACACGACGACGGGGTTGGCCCGCAACGCGCCGAGCGCATCGAAGTGGCCAAGCTTGACGGCTGCTGTCGTGCCGCCGCAGAACGGACAGGGAAGTCCGGTCAACGCACGGAACGGACACAACGTCGCCGGTCGACCCGGCACGTGCAGATTGGCCAACCCGAGCGCTCCGACCGCGCCAACCGCCAACCTCTGACCGCTCGTCCGAAAGCCGGCGCGCGCGGCAGGCGCGAGGAGCGTCACGGCGTCCCCTCGTTTCGGTCGAGGTTCAAGCTGGCGTCACGGCGGCTTGCCGATAGCCAGGGCTCGACATTCGAAACCACATGATCCGGACGCCGGTGGCGGCGGTCAAGGCTTTCCCTGGTCGACCCGTCGATGGGATGGGGGTCGACCCGTCGATGGGATGGGGTGGTGCCCGACACCCCGACGCGGTTGAGGTGCCAGGCCAGGCGCGTTGCGGCTGCCAGCATGGGTGGCATGGCCGACACGATGACCCGACCTGGTCCTGGTGGTCACAGTGGCCCGGCGCGACGTGAACCCGGCAGATCACTGGCACCGGGGAGGCCCACCAGGCCCACCAATCCGCGGCCGCCCCAGGCGAGACGGCGGCCCAAACATCCGCCGCAGCCGCGTCCAGTCGTCATCGTCGGGATCGCCGTGGCGCTGTGGACGACGGTCCTCGGCCTCGCCTGCCTCGTCAGCCTCACCCTCGCCGCGTGGGTCACCGCGGCCCGCCACGGAAACGCCGTCCGCCCTGCCCTCGCGACCGCCTTGCAGGCGTGGTTGCTTGCGAACCACGCGAGCCTCGCGATCGCCGGAGGTTCGATGGGGATCGAACCGATCGGCCTCACCATCGGTCTGGGGGCGCTACTTGTCAGGGGTGGCCGCCAAGCGGCCAGGCTCTCAAGTGGACGCGATCTTTTTGACTGCCTGGCTGCGGCCTTCGCGGTCGCGCTGCCGTACGGCGTCATCGCGGCGCTACTTACCAAGCCGGCGGGTTGGGGTCAGGTCAAACCCCAGCCGCTGCAGGCGCTCGCGGGCGCATTCAGCCTCGCCCTGATCTGCGCCTTCGTCGGAGCGTTGCGCGAGACGGGTCAACGGGCGGTTGTACTCGCGCGGGTACCGCAAACCGTCCGCCGGGTGGTGCGTGCTGGGCTCGCTGCGACGGCCGCCATCGTCGGCTTCGGCGCCGCCATCGTCGGTGCAGGTCTTGTGCTCCATGCCGGGCGTGCGGCGACGGTGATGAGCAAGCTGGACGGCGGGTTGTCGGCGTCGTTGCTGATGGCCGCGGTGTCAGTGGCCTACCTGCCCAACGTCGCCATCTGGGGAAGCGCATTCTCGGTCGGGCCCGGCTTCGCCGTCGGGGCGAAGACATCGGTCACCCTTGGTGGGGTTCATCTCGGTGCACTGCCCGCCGTGCCGTTGCTTGCAGCGCTGCCGGTCAATGGAGCACCGCCCACGTTCGCGCGGCTCGCGGTCATCGCGCCGATCGGTGCCGGGTTGCTCGCCGGCTGGCTACTTGCGCGCGCTGGGGTACATATCCCAGGAGATGACGGTCCGTGGTGGAAACAGCAGCGGGTCATGGACGCCGTATGGGGGCTGGCCGCCGGCGCCGTCGCCGGGTTGCTGATGGGGATCTTGGCGTGGCTGTCCGGGGGACCGGTCGGTCCGGGCCGGATGGCGCAAGTCGGCCCATCGGCTTGGCACGTGGGTATCGCCGTCACGTTGGAGGTTGGCGTGCTTGCCGCCGCGACAACGTGGCTGCTCGGGTGGCGTCGGGAACGGTCGGCCGCGGCAGTGGAAGAGGCGGCGGACGCGCAGCCCGTCTGACCCGCCGGATATCGTGGCGCGCGTCCGCATCCGAAGGAGGCCGCGCTGAGCGTTGCAGTCGCGACCCCGTTGCGGGTAGCCGTCCTGGTGTCCGGGACCGGTACCAACCTGCAGGCCCTCCTGGATGCCTGCGCGGTCGACGAATACGGTGCACGTGTCGTGGTTGTCGGTGCCGACCGACCAAACACGATCGCGATCGATCGGGCCGAGCAGGTCGGCGTCCCGACGTTTGTCCTTGCTGTTTCGGACTTTGCAGACCGAGGAGCATGGGACGACGCATTGGCTGAGGCAGTCGCTGAGCACTCGCCTGATCTGGTGGTGCTAGCCGGCTACATGAAGCTCGTCGGCAAGGCGTTTATGGGCAGGTTCAGCGAGCGCATCGTCAATACGCATCCGGCGTTGTCGCCGTCGTTTCCTGGCATGCACGCGGTGCGCGAGGCGCTCGAGTACGGCGTGCAAGTGACGGGCTGCACGTTGTTCTTCGTTGACGAGGGCATCGACACCGGACCGATCCTGGCCCAGCGATGCGTCGAGGTGCTCGACGGCGACGACGAGGCAACGCTGCACGAACGCATCAAAATCGTCGAGCGCGAAATGCTGGTCGACACTGTCGGCGCGATGGCCCGCGAGGGCTGGACCGTTACTGGAAGAAAGGTCAGCATTCCTTGAGTACGCAAGCAGCTGAGGGCCGTCGTCCGATCAAGAGGGCGCTGGTCAGCGTCTACGACAAGACGAGCCTGGCCGAGCTCGGGCAAGGACTCGCGAGCGCCGGCGTGCAGATCGTGTCGACGGGGACCACCGCCGCCGTGCTGGCCGAGGCGGGTGTCCCCGTCATCAAGGTCGAGGAGCTAACCGGCTTTCCGGAAATACTCGAGGGCCGGGTGAAGACGCTGCACCCGAAGGTGCATGCGGGTCTGCTCGCCGACACCCGCAAGCCTGAGCACTTGCGGCAACTCGGCGAGCTCGGCATCGAGGCCTTTGATCTCGTCGTCTCCAACCTGTACCCGTTTCGGGAGACGGCCGCCCGTGGCGGTATGCCCGACACCGTGATCGAGCAGATCGACATCGGCGGCCCTTCGATGGTTCGCGCGGCGGCGAAGAACCACCCTTCGGTCGCTGTCGTCGTCTCGCCGACGCGCTACTCCGACGTGCTCGACGCAGTACATGAGGGCGGCTTCACACTCGAGGAGCGCAAGGCGCTCGCTGTCGATGCCTTCGTACACACGGCGTCGTACGACATCGCAGTCGCGTCATGGCTCGGCAACACCTACGCGCCGACCGACGGGGGCAGTGGGTTTCCGGAGTGGGTCGGGGCTAGCTGGCATCGGGCCGAGGTGTTGCGCTATGGCGAGAATCCGCACCAGCGAGCTGCCCTGTACCGCGCCGACCACGGTGCGCAAGGTCTCGCGCAGGCGCGGGTGCTCCACGGCAAGGCGATGTCCTACAACAACTACGTCGATACCGATGCTGCCCGCCGAGCTGTGTATGACTTCACCGAGCCGTGCGTCGCCATCATCAAGCACGCGAATCCGTGCGGGCTCGCCTTGGGGGCCGACATTGCCGAAGCTCACCGCAAGGCGAACGCGTGCGATCCGGCGTCGGCCTACGGCGGGGTGATCGCGACCAACCGGCACGTCAGCCTCGCGCTGGCTGAGCAGATCGCGGAGATCTTCACCGAGGTTGTGTGCGCGCCTGGGTTCGACGACGACGCCCTCGATCTGTTGACCACCAAGAAGAATCTGCGGCTGCTCGATTGCGCCGGCATGCATCCGGGCCGCACCTTCGAGACGCGACAGATCAGCGGCGGCATGCTGATGCAAAGCGTCGACGACATCGAATCGGACGGCGATGACTGCGCGAATTGGGTCCTGCAAGCCGGATCACCGGCTGACGCCTCGACCCTCGCCGACCTTGACTTCGCCTGGCGCGCATCGCGGTCGGTCAAGTCGAACGCGATCCTGCTGGCGTCGGACAGGGCAACCGTCGGGGTCGGCATGGGCCAGGTCAACCGCGTCGACGCGGCGCGCCTCGCGGTCTGGCGGGCGGGTGACCGGTCGGTTGGTTCGGTCGCTGCGTCCGACGCCTACTTCCCGTTTGCCGATGGGCTCCAGTTGCTCATCGACGCGGGCGTACGGGCGGTCGTCGAGCCAGGCGGGTCGATCCGCGACGCTCAGGTCGTCGCGGCCGCCGAGGCCGCAGGAATCACGCTGTACTTCACCGGGACCCGCCACTTCTTCCACTGACGCGAGCCCATCGGCGTCCATGGAAGAATGGCTGCGTGACGGCGACGATTCTTGACGGCAAGGTCAATGCGGCGCAGATCAAGGCCGACTTGAAGATCCGCGTCGCGGCGCTGCGTGGCGCGGGCGTCGTGCCGGGGCTCGGCACT
>DASRZB010000127.1:0-11338 GCA_035653855.1 Acidothermaceae bacterium
CGGCCATGTGGTTCAGCCTAGCGGTTATCTTCCCGTATTCACGTGTGCGCATATAACGCTAGGCTGTCGTCATGTGTCTTAGCGGGTTGGTGAGCTAACGATGGGTCATCGCGATGCCCCTGGCACGGACCGCGACCACCAGGACCACCAGGACCACGACCACCATGAGCACGAGGGCAGTTGGCGAGGTCGCGTCAAGCATGCGGTGCTCTCGGCTGTTGGTGCGCATTCGCACGACGCCGCCGAGCAGATCGACGATGCGCTTGAGGCTGACAGCGCGGGTCGGCGTGCGCTGCTGATCAGCCTTGGTGGGCTGGGTGCTACTGCGGCGATCCAAGCTACCGTCGTGGTGATCTCTGGATCGGTGGCACTACTGGGTGACACCCTGCACAACGTCGCGGACGCGCTGACCGCCGTCCCGTTGCTAGTGGCGTTCACGCTGGCCCGGCGTCCGCCGACCAAGCGCTATACCTACGGCTACGGCAGAGCCGAAGACCTCGGCGGTCTATTCGTGATCGCGATGATCGCGCTGTCCAGTGCCCTTGCTTGCTACGTGGCGATCGCTCGATTGATCCACCCCCACAGCGTGAGCCACCTTTGGGTTGTCGCCGCGGCCGCGCTTGTCGGATTTGCCGGCAACGAAATGGTCGCCCGATACCGGATCAAAGTCGGCCGTCAGATCGGCTCCGCGGCGCTGGTCGCCGATGGTCTGCACGCGCGCACCGACGGGTTCACCAGTCTCGCGGTATTGCTTGGCGCCGGCGGGGTGGGGCTCGGTTGGCGCTGGGCCGACCCGGTCGTCGGGCTCCTGATCACCGTGGCAATCCTGGGCGTCCTGCGCTCGGCAGTACGTCAGGTCGGTGCCCGGTTGATGGACGCCGTCGAGCCGGGGCTGGTGGATCAGGCCGCGTCCGCCATCAGTTCCGTCGACGGTGTTCACGAGATCCGCGAACTACGCATCCGCTGGATCGGCCATACCCTGCGCGCCGAGGTTGACGCCACCGTGGACGCTGACCTGACGTTGGCTCAAGCCCACGACCTCGCGCACCACGCCGAAGACCATCTCCTCGAACTAGTGCCGCGACTGACTGCCGCCACCGTGCACACCAGTCCTACCGGGTACCACCCCGATCAAATCGCGACCGCGGTGGTCACCGGGCGACGACGGGCCGAGCACGCGTGAGCCACGAACAGGGACACGCCGGTCATTCGCACGGCGGCAGCCGCGACGCCGACGCGCGCTACCTGAAAATCGCGCTGGTTCTGATTGCTGTGTTCATGGTCATTGAAGTGATCGTCGCCGTCGTGTCCGGATCACTCGCGTTACTGGCCGACGCTGGGCACATGCTCACCGACGCCGGTGCGCTCGTCGGATCGATCTGGGCCATCCGACTCGCGACTCGACCAGCCCATGGACGTTGGACTTTCGGGTTCCAGCGAGCCGAAATCCTGTCCGCCGCGATCAACGGCGCCACCCTGCTCGCGGTCGCGCTCCTCGTGCTGTACGAATCGATCCGACGACTGATCGACCCACCCAAAGTTGCGGGTGTCCCGGTGATTGTGGTCGCCGCGCTCGGCGTCGTCGTCAACCTCACCGCAACGTGGGTACTCGCGAAAGCGAACCGAACGAGCCTCAACGTCGAAGGTGCGTTCCGGCACATCGCGACCGACGCCGCCGCATTCATCGCCACGCTGATAGCCGGCGTGATCATCGTGACCACCGGGTACCGGCGTGCCGACGCGATCGCCTCCCTGCTCGTCGTCGCGTTGATGCTGCACGCCGCATGGGGACTACGCGCCGACTCCGGCAGGGTGCTGCTCGAAGCAGCGCCCGCCGGGGTCAACCTCGACGAGGTGCTCGCGCACCTACGCGAATCACCCCACGTCCAAGGAGTGCACGACCTGCACATCTGGACGGTCACCTCCGACAGCCAAGCCCTCTCCGCGCATGTTGTCGTCGAGGACTCCTGCTTCCGCGACGGGCACGCCCCGCAACTCCTCGACGAAATCCAGGCCTGCCTCGTCGGGCATTTCGACGTCGAACACTCCACCTTCCAACTCGAACCAGCAAGTCACGCCAACCACGAAATCGGCGCTCACGCCTAGTCAGGTCACTGGCGATGTCAGCGCAGGCTGGCGAGGACGTCGTCGAGCGGAGGTTTCCGGGGCCGACGACCTTGCTCCACGAACCATTCGTGGCCGAACGCGAGGCGGAAGAGCGGCCAGGGTAGTCGCGTGAACCACCTCATGGCACGAACCGGGCCGTCACTGGTGGATTGGCTCGCGTGGGTGAACATGGCCGCTCGCTTTTGCGGTAGAAATCCTCTGACGTTGACCTTGTGGGTGATATCGAGCGGGTGCGTGTAGCTGTCTGCGAAGCGGGCGGCCCGGAAATCTGGCGTCTTGGGCGCAAACCATCGCACGAGTCGCAGCGCTCGTTGCAAAGCTACCCGGTCCACGGTCACCTGCAGGACGAGCGGCGTGGACGCGAGTTCGGCCGCGCGTCGTCCGACGCGGTGGACCTGCACGTGATCGGGGTGTCCGTAGCCGCCGACCGGATCATAGATGGTGAGGACGTCCGCATGTTCGTCCTCGAGCAATGCGCACAACCGACGCGCCGGCTCATCGAGTGGAAGCGCCGCGAAGGTGTTTGGGCAAACTTCGTCCTGATTGGACCCCGAGTCTGTGTACCCCAGCACAACGACCCTCGCACAGCCGAGAAGCGCCGCGGATCGTTTCAACTCGTCGACGCGCACAGCCGCGAGTGCTCTGTCGGTCGTGACCTCCGCAGCGGCCAGTCCCCGCTCCCCCGTGGTCGCGGTCACAACGATGACCCGATGTCCCTCTGCAGCGAGTCGTGCCATGGTCCCGCCCATGAGTAGCACCTCATCGTCGGGGTGAGCGTGGAAACACACGATCGTGTACGTCATGACTGGTCGGATCGGTTTGACGATCCTTCGATCGTGATTCGACGAGCTTCGTCATAGAGCAAGTCGCACTGCCTGAGGACGCCGGCCCAGCTTATCGGTGGGTTCGTAGTCAGGTTGTGATGCCGGAGTTGTGCACGAACAGAGGGATTGGTCGCCAAGTGAACCATACTTGCAGCCATTTCTCCGTCATCGTGTGTCAAGAGGCCTTCATGACCGTCACGAATGAAACCGGCGATCCCTGAGCCGGCGTAGGCAATTACCGGCAAGCCCGCGCAGCGTGCCTCGAGTGCGGCGATGCCGAACGACTCGAGCTTCGCAGGAGCGACGTAGATGTCGACGTCTTCATACAGGTGACGAATCTGCTCGTGGTTCGCCGGACCCAGCAGGCGCACCCAGCTACTCATGTCGTGGCGACGAATGGTTCGTTGCAAAGCCTCCCGCAACGGCCCGTCGCCGACCAGTATGAGCTCCATCCGGATTGTGGCCGGCACCGAATCCCGGACTCGGCGAAGAATCCGCAGCAACTGCTTGGGCCGTTTGCGCGCAGCGAGCCGCCCGACGGTGGCGATGACGACGCGGTTCGGATCTCGTGGCGCAGCGTGGACTCGCCACGCGCCCGCGTCGATGCCGTTCGGCAAGATCGCAACATGCGCGTCGGGACCAAGCGCACGACGCAAAGGTTGCGCCGCAGGCTGACTGACAGCCGACCAGACAGCCGGCCAGCGCGCCCAACCGCTAAGCCGATCCGCCCACCGGAACAGCGGCTCCGAATACGACCACAACGAGTGAACCGTAACGACTGTAGGGATGCCGGCATCAGTTGCGGCTGCGAGTGTGAGGTATGACAGCGGCGACCACGTCGAGACGTGAATATGCAGCAGATCAAAGCCTCCGTGGATCGCCGCGTCGCGCCCCGACAACGACGAACTGTATTTGATGCCATCCAGATGTCGGGTACGTGATGGCGGCCGGCGAACCAACACGTCGCTGTCGTCGTGCCCGGCGTCCGCAACCGAGGTGATGACCTCAACATGATCGCCACGCACCCACTGCCGCGTTGCTAGCTGATGAACCTGTCTTTCGATGCCCCCTACTCGGGGCAGATAGCAATCGGTAACATGCGCAATCTTCATCGGCCAACGACCTGAAGGCGCGCGGGCTCGGTCATCACCGCGTACCCTCCTTTCCCTCACCCCCAAATGCGCGAACATGATGGGAACGGCAACGCCGGCGGAGGGTTTGCGATCCGACCTGACCGACGGTAGCGACGGAAACTGACGGAAGGATGACGTGCGGGACAGCTGGGCTGTGAGCGTCTTGAGCTTGACCGCAGCCTTGGTGTTTGCGTTGTCCAGCTCGCTGAAACACGTAAGTGCCGGCAACTTGCCGGACGCCCAGACCATGAGGGTAGGCAGGCTCGCCAGATTCGCGCGTGCAACCATCTCCCACCCGCTCTGGCTGAGCGGTATCGCCTGCGACGCCGTCGGCCTGACACTGCAGGCTTGGGCCCTACACCTAGGTGCACTCGCGGTCGTCCAGCCGCTGCTCGCGAGCAGCCTCGTGTTCGCCGTCATCCTGAGGCAACTGCATGCCCACCACTACATAACAAGGCGTGAGATCGGCTGGACCGTCGTGCTCAGCGCCGCACTTGCCGGATTCCTCGTACTCGCCACAGTGGGGAATACGAGCGTGGTCGGCGGCGCGGCCGACCGCGCGCCAGCCGTCGTCTCGGGCTGCGTCGGACTCTTACTCGCAGCAACGTGCGTCGAACTTGGGCGGCGGCAACGTCATGCCGGCCGGACAGCTGCGCTACTCGGCGTCGCGGTCGGCGTCATCTATGCCGCCACAGCGGCGGTACTCAAGGCCGTAACCGACATCATCGCGCGGCACCCCGGCAGCATCCTCATCAGCTGGCAGCCGTACGTCCTAGTCGTGCTCGGTGGCAGCGGCCTGCTCCTTAACCAGCTCGCATTCCAAGCCGGTCCCTTTGTTGCGAGCCTGCCCGCCACAGCCACCGTCGACCCATTGCTCAGCATCGTCGTCGGCGTCCTGGTTTACGACGAACACATTCGGTCTGGCCCCGGCGCCGGAACCGTCCTCGCCGCGTTGCTACTCCTACTCGGGGTAGCCGCCATCCAGTTGGCCCGTGACGGCCCGGCGGGCGGCAGAAGCGACGTCCAACGACCCGCCTAAACCACGCGCACCGACAGCCACCCGTAAGGTCTGCCTGCGAAACTCCTTGAGAACAACGGAACTGGCCGCGGCCGAGACAGTGGTTGGAGGACGTGGCACCGATGGCGGATCTTCCTGCCGGGCCTAGGTCAACCGCGTCCCTACCGAGCGCTGCCGGCTCATGGTGGCGTCGGCTTCGTTGGCGGCGAGTGCTTCTCGCTCTTGGGGCGCTCTGTGTCGTGGTGATCCTGGGCGTCGCCGTCGTCGGCTCGGTGCTGTTCCATCAGATTCATCGCGTCAACATCCGCTTCGCTGCGACGCCATCACCCCCTGCCGGGGCGGCCGCGAGCGCCCCTACGGCATCGTCGACGGCTGCTCCGAGTGCGACGCCAACGCCTGCACCCGGCTCGGAAAACTTCTTGCTGATGGGCTCAGACAGCCGGGACTTCGCGGGTGGCCAGGCGTACAACGTCGCACCAGGTAGCGCGGCGTTCGTCACGGGCCAACGCTCGGACGTCGTGATGCTGGTGCACATCCCGGCCGGAGCCGCTAAGGCGACAGTCGTGTCGTTCCCGCGCGACTCGTGGGTGCAGTTACCTGCCTATACCGATGCCAAGAACGTCCAACACGCGGCCGTTCACGCCAAACTCAACGCCGCGTTCTCGATCGGCGGCGCACCGCTGCTCGTCGCCACCATGGAGCAGCTCACGGGCCTGCATATCGACCATTTCGCCTCGGTGAACTTCCCTGGCTTCCAGGGGATGGTCAACGCCTTGGGCGGTATTGACGTGTGCGTCGCCACCACTCGCCATGACACCAACTCTGGCGACTTCCTGACCGCGGGTCAGCATCACATCAACGGGGTTCAGGCACTGGCATTGGTCCGCGATCGAGAATCGTTTCCCAACCAAGACCTGGAGCGAATCAAAGATCAGGAGTACTTCCTGTCGGTCATGCTGCGCAAGGTTCTGTCGGCCGGCACGTTGACGAACCCGTTGAAGCTGACCGAGTTCCTCAACCAAGCAACCAAGTCGCTGACGGTCGACTCAGGCCTGTCGCTGGGTGACATGCGCAAGCTCGCCTCACGTTTCAGTCACCTCGATCCCTCTCGCGTCGCCTTCTTGACCGCCCCGATTGCCAACGCGAACTACCAGGCAACGAGCAGCGTGTACGGCTACCAACCCCAAGACAACGTCGAGCTTGACCCCGTCGCGATGGCAGCGCTGTTCGCCAGCTTCGACACCGACGCCACCACCTCCGCATCGGCGCCGCCGGCATCCCCGTCCAACGTCCTCGTCGAGGTCGACAACGGAACCGGCCGAGCAGGTCTCGCACGCACCACGGCGACAAGCCTCCAGGCCCTAGGATTCCACGTCGGCACGGTGGGCGACGCGGCAAGCACTACGGTGACGACCATCAGCTATGACCAAGCCGACCTCGCCGCTGCGCGACTACTGCAAACCCACGTGCCACAAGCTGCGCTGGTCCCGTCCACAACCGCCGGCATCGTGCTGACCTTGGGCACCAACTTCACCGCCATCAGCAACGCCGCCTCCCTGGCACCGACAGCGGCCACGGCAACACCCAACCTAACGTGCGCTCCGTGACCCGTTAGTCAACGAAGTCAGCATGGCGCCCAGCAGCGCTATGCGGCCGTCCCGTGGCGGCGACGGGGGCGCCGTGGCTCGGCGGGCGGCCATTGCTTGTGCCGACTAGGCCCTGCCGACGATCGCCGCGACGACATCGCGATTAGCAGCGCGAGGAGTGTCAGGGTGACGGCCCTCCCCGGATACCCCGCTGTAGAACAGCGTCTCCAGCTGCAGTCTCCAGCTGGAAGAGCCGCCCCCCTTCGGAGGCACCCAGTACCTGACGGTCACCAGGGTCAACGCCTGAAGCAGCGGCGACGTCGAACTGCCCGGTCATCACGGCGTAGCCCTGAATGACACTGGTTGGGCCGCCGATGACTGACCTACGGAACGCGTTGCCGTCAGCCGTGGCCGCCCGGAAGGCCACGGGCCTGCGACCTGCGGGTTTGCTCCTGCGATAGGACTCGAACCTATAACCTGCCGGTTAACAGCCGGCTGCTCTGCCAATTGAGCTACGCAGGAATGCTGGCCGGCGAACCGGCCTTTGGTGCCCCCGTAGGGTATCGCACGAGCCAGCGCCGCCTGAGGCCGTCGCGGCGGTACTCGACCGCGAGGGACGGTGGGGATAACGTCGGGTGTCGCGGGTAGGTACAACTCCAGATCAGAACCGACCTGAGCGCCAGCCAGGCAATCCGGCCGGTTGACAGACGTCCTACATCCGAGGAGCGCGCATGCGATACAAGGCCACTCTCGTCATCGGAATTGCCGCGGGTTACGTCCTCGGCGCACGTGCCGGACGGCAGCGCTACGAGCAGATCAAGCGGCTTACACAGACGGTAAAGAGGAATCCCGCGGTTCAGCAGGCCGCCGACAAGGTGCAGGCTCAGGCAATGCAGCTTGGCGCCCAAGCGCGCCGGGTCGTGCAGGAGAAGGCCGGTTCGGTGGGTTCGGATCTGGTCGGCAAGGTGACCAGCCGGTTCGGCAACCACGAGATCAACCTGGACGCCGACCACACCTACGCGAACGGGTCGATGACCTGAGGCTCGCTAGTCGATAAGGAAGTCGCGCAGCCGCGTCGCGCACGGGGGCTGGCGTAGTTTCGCAAGCGTCTTCGTTTCAATCTGCCGGATCCGTTCACGCGTGACGCCAAATCGCTGGCCGACCTCTTCGAGCGTGTGCGAGAAACCGTCGGTGAGCCCGTAGCGCATCGTGATGACTTGCTGCTCGCGCTCCCCCAACGTGGCAAGCACGTCGGCCAACTGCTGAAGCATCATCGTGTACGTCGCGGCTTCGGCTGGCGCTACTGCGTCGACGTCTTCGATGAGGTCGCCCAGCGTGGCGCTGTCTTCGCCGATCGGCGACTGGAACGAGATTGGCTCTTGCGCGATGGCCTGAATCTCGCGCACGCGGTCGACGGTGAGATCGAGCTCGGCGGCGAGTTCGATCGGGGTGGCTTCGCGACCGTTGAGCTGCACGAACGTGCGCTGCGTGCGGACCAGCTTGTTGATCGCGTCGATCATGTGGGCTGGCACTCGGATGGTGCGGCCCTGGTCAGCCATCGAGCGGGTGATGGCTTGCCGGATCCACCAGATCGCGTACGTCGAAAACTTGTAGCCTCGCGTGTAGTCGAACTTCTCGACGGCGCGAATGAGGCCAAGATTGCCTTCCTGGATGAGGTCCAGGAACAACATGCCCCGACCGGTGTAGCGCTTCGCGATCGAGACGACGAGCCGAAGGTTGGCTTCGATGAGTCCGCGCTTCGCAGCGCGGCCGTCACATTCGACGAGTTCGAGTTCGCGCCGCAACTGGCTCGATATGGCGACCCCGCTGGCAAGTTTCTCGCCAGCGAACAGTCCTGCCTCGATGCGCTTCGCGAGCTCGACCTCTTGTTCGGCCGTCAGCAGCGGGACGCGGCCAATCTCCTTCAGATAGGTGCGGACCGGATCGGCGGAGGGCGCCCAGCCCACAACGGTATCGCGTTGCCCGGGCAGCTCGACTTCGTCGTTATCATCACGTGGTGCCGCGACCTGGGCCTCGACATCGTCGGTGTCCTCGACATCGACTTCGGCAGCTTCGGCAGCTTCGGCAACAGTCGCGACGTCCGGACTCTCGACAATCTCGAGGCGGTCGACATCGACAACAACCTCGAGTGCGCCACCAGACCGCTGATGCGGAAGGTGTGCAATGAACTGGATCGGCTCAGTGGCCGCAAGCATCCCCACGGGCCTAAGTGTGCCGGGGTATCGGGCTCCGCGAGGCTACTCGAGAAAATCCGTGGACAGGACTATGCCAACTCGGCAGAAATCGCACTACTCCACGTCGCAGACGCCAGACCCCAAACTCGCAGACGCCGGGTTTAAGAGACGCCTAGCGTGCCTTCCAGATCGTCGCGGCGCCGTTTCTCCAACGTCACCAGGTCGCCGAACAGGCGGTTGTACTCCGGGGCGACCTCGATCGGGTTCAGCCGCTGGAGGCGAGACTTGACGTCGGCGATCTGCCGGTCGACCGCCCGGACCCGCAACTGCGCGAGTTGTGCGCGCGCGTAGCGCTCGTCGGGTTCGGTTGCCGCCAGGATCGGCTCGACGACGAGCTCGGTGATGAGCGCGCGCACCCGATCGTCGACGGCGGCTTCGAGGACCGCGTTGACCCAGGCGTCCCCACCCGCGGTCGATCCGGTGCCGCCCGCTTTGGCGACGGCGTCGCGGACTTCGCTGTAGGCGAGGTGGGTGAAGGCGAGCGGGTCAAGCTGGTCGAAGGCCGGCCCGAGCAAGGCGGGTCGTTGTACGGCGACCTTCAATGCCTCGCGCTCGACCTGCAGCGTCGGGTCACGCGGATCGGGCGCCGCGACATTTCGACTGCGCCCGCCACTCGACGTCCCGGCGATGCGACGAACCCGCTCGAGGACCCCAAGCTCGTCGGGGGCGCCAACCCAGCCGGCGAGGCGGCGCGCGTACTCGTCACGCAGGGAGGTGTCTTTGATCGACGCCACCAAAGGCATCGTGCGCTCGAGGGCGGCGACCCGGCCTTCTGACGTTTCCAGGTTGAAGCCCGCCAGCACGCTGCGGACGGCGAACTCGAAGAGCGGCTGGCGGCGGGCGACCAGGTCGCGGACCGCAGCATCGCCCTTGGCGATCCGAAGTTCGCAGGGGTCCATGTTGTCGGGACTAATCGCCACGAACGTGTGTGTGACGAACTTCTGGTCACTCTCGAAGGCGCGAAGCGCGGCCTTTTGACCGGCGGCGTCGCCGTCAAAGGTGAAGATCACCTCACCGGCGTACTCGGCGGAATCGAGCAGCAGCCGGCGCAGCACCCGAACGTGCTCGTCGCCGAACGCGGTGCCGCAGGTGGCAACGGCCGTGGTGACGCCTGCGAGGTGGCACGCCATGACGTCGGTGTAGCCCTCGACGACCACGGCCTGGCCGGCCTTCGCCATCTCGCGCCGGGCGAGGTCAATGCCGTAGAGCACCTGGCTCTTCTTGTACAAGGGGCTCTCGGGCGTGTTCAGGTACTTCGGCCCGTCGTCGTCCGCTCGCAGTTTGCGTGCGCCGAAACCGACCACATCGCCGGTGACATCACGGATCGGCCAGACAAGACGGCCCCGGAACCGGTCGATGAGGCCGCGCTGGCCTCGGCTGGCGAGCCCGCCAGTTGCCAACTCCTCGTCGGTGAAGCCGCGACCACGCAGGTGCTTGACGAGGTGCTCCCAACCGTTGGGCGCGTAACCGACGCCGAAGTGGGCGGCCGCGGCGCCGTCAAACCCGCGCTCGGTCAGAAACGTCCGGCCGATGACGGCCTCTGCGCCGGCCAACTGCTCGACGAAGTACTCCGCGGCGGCCTTGTGCGCCTCGACCAGCCGCAGTCGCTGGCCCTGCTGGGCGCGCGGCGCGGATCCGCCCTGCTCGTAGTGGAGCTCGTAGTTGGCCCGAGCCGCGAGGTGCTCGACCGCCTCGCTGAACGACAGATGGTCAATCTTCTGGACGAAGCTGATGACGTCGCCGCCCTCGCCGCAGCCGAAGCAGTGCCAGAAGCCGCGCGCCGGGGTCACGTTGAACGAGGGCGAGCGCTCGTCGTGGAAGGGACAGAGGCCCTTCATCGAGCCGCCACCCGCGCTCTTCAGCGTGACGTGCTCGCTGATCACGTCGACGACTGGTGACAGCTCACGCACCCGAGCGATGTCGCTGTCAGGTATCCGGCCGGCCACGATCCCTGAGTCTAAATGTCGTTGGCGGGTCGGGGCGCCGGGCGTTCACAGCTCGATCTCCATCAGGTAGTGCGGCCCGATCGGTGCGATCTCGAACTCGTCACCGAGGATGGAGAACCCAAGCCGTTCATAGAAGCCGACCGCGCCCGATCGCGCGTTGCACCACAGGAGCGTGCCGCCGCGCCTGCTCACTTCCGCGACGCCGTAGCGCAGCGCTGCGGCACCGTAGCCCTGGCCGCGTACCTCGGGCAACGACGCCATCGCGCGGAGGCGCCAGGTCTTGGCCGGGTCCGCGGCTGGCCGGTGAGGTGCCGAGTCGGGATGGAAGCTCGCACAAGCAGCCACTTCTCCGCGCGGACCGAAGGCGGCCACGTGGAACGTGTCGGGCCAGGAATCGTAGTCATGATCGACACTGCTCCACGGCTGCCCCGGGCGGAGGACCTGGCGAC
>DASRZB010000128.1:0-6380 GCA_035653855.1 Acidothermaceae bacterium
CAGTTTCGGCGCCCGACAGCACGGTGGGCGCCTTTTCGAACAGATGGTCGCGCAGCTCGGTGATGATGAGCTTTGGGTTCAGTACCTTGCCGGTATTCCAGGCTGGGCACACCGACTGGCATCGACCGCACTCGGTGCAGGTCGACAGATCAAGCAGGCCTTTCCAAGTGAGGTCCTCAACCCTGCCGACCCCGAAATTGTCATCGTCTAAAGGGTTTTCGAAGTCGATCTGATGGTCACCCGAATACATCGGCAGCAGCGGTCCGAGCGCATCGGGCTTGCGCGCAAAGTAGATGTTCAGCGGCGCGAACACGATATGCAAGTGCTTCGAATACGTCACCAGAACAAGGAACGACAGGACGACGATCAGCTGCGCGAGCACGAAGAACGTCTCGATGCCGTGGTTCGCCGCACCGAGCGGGTGCAAGGCGCGCGACACCAGCCAGGACGCAAACGACCAGGGGTACGGACGGTAAGGGAAGTTGCCGGTATTCATCTGTGCACCGCGGTAAAGCAGCAACGTCGCGATGACCGTGAAGATCATGCCGAGGATCACCCACGCCGCACGGGTGTGCGAACCGTAGAAGCGTGACGCGCGACCACGCCGCGACTCGCGATTGAGAAACCGAATCTTGGTGAAGACGACAAGCGCGACCAGCACGAGGGTCGCGAACAGGTCTTCGATGAACCCGAGTCCGGCCCAGTCGCCGATCCCGAAGTCCGCCTTGAACAGTGCGCCGTAGGCCTCGACGATGGTGAGCCCGAGGACGAGGAAGGCCCAGAACGTGACCGCGTGTGCGAGGCCCGGGATCGTCCAGGCCAGCAGCTTGCGTTGCCCGATGACCTCGGTCACCTCGGCCTTTGGGCCCTTCACGTTCGTGGCCTGATCAGCTGCGCCAGCTGATCGCCGTCCGGCCCGATCTGTTGCTGGTTGCCCTGACCGGATCAGCCGGAACAACCACCACAGGCGTCGGCCGGTCAGCCCGAACGCGACGACCGTGGCAACCGCGCCGATGACGATGCGCAGGGCCATCGGTGCTCCTTAGTTCGGGTAGGGGTCCGCAGGTGCCGTGGCGGCTGTTGTAAAGGTGGTCACGGTACTGGACACCAGCACGACGCCCCCACCCAAGATGTCGTCCTCGAGCAGGTTGCCCGTGGTCGGATCGAAGATGTAGGCCAGCTGTTCCGGCGTGAGGCTGCCATTGCCACTGATCGTGCCGGAGATGGCGACGCCGGTGCGCCCGTTCGCGTCCTTGGCGCCCGACGTGGCGCTGGTGCCCGGCAAGTTGATGAGAGCGACGTACACCGCGAGGCGCAGTGTCGGCGACGCGAGCGGGTTCAGTAACACCTGCTCGGCGTTGACCAGGAACTGCGCATCGGCATCCGTCGACTTGTAGCCCTCCGATGCGTACACAGCAGCGAACGCCGTATTGACCGCCGACTCCAGTGCGCCCGAGTTGTTGGTGGGGAACGCGTTGAAGTCGGCGCGAGTCGCGGTGCCCGGGATGACCTTCGAGCCCATGCCCTGCGTGTAGAGCGTCGAAGTGCCGGCGCTGCCGTCGAATACCTGGGTGGTGTTGGCCACCCCGGCGTTGGTGTGCAGATGGGTGCTGAGGATGCCGAACTGACCGCTGAAGGCCGCCGACGTAGACGCGGTCGTGGCGGTCGCACTCAAGTTCGCCAGGGTGCCCACCTGGGCTCCGACACTGTCGGCGACCGACGCAGTGCCCCCGAAGACCACGGCGCTACGAAGCGTCTGCGCGTACTTGAGCAGCTGGCCGGTGGTCCCAGACGGCAGCACGCCTGCAGGCGGCACGAGCAGCAGTGGCGCGTCCTTCGAAGCAAGGTCGGGGCCGGCGGCGAGTGCGTCAGGGAAGTTGGTGCCAGTTGCAATACCGGCGATGTCCGGTGTGTGGAAGAAGGTTTCGGCCACCTGCGCCGCCGTCTGGTAGCGGTCGTCGCCGGAGATCGCGACGGCCGAGGGGTCGGCTGCGGCCGCCGGGCCTCCGAGCGCGAAATGAGACCCCCCAGCGTGCGCGGCAAGGTACGCGCTGGTCTCTGCCGCCTGCACCTTGCCATTGGTGAGCAGTATCGCGGCGCCGTCCTCGATCGCGGCCGGACCACCAGCGAGAGCGTCGGGGAAGTTCAAGCCGGTTGCCTCGAGAACCGTCGTCGGATTACCGAGCGCGCCGGCAACCGCGACTGCGGTCGCGAATCGGTTGGCACCGGCGAGGCGATGCACGACGAAACCGAGGCCGGCAATGGCGGTCTCGACCGCGGCGCTCACCGCCGACGTCCCGCCGAGGATGTAGACCGGCCCACCCGCGGGCAACACCCGGACGATCTCGGCGCGAACCGCCGTGCTCAGGGAGTTGGACGACGTCAAGAGCAGCGGGCCGCCCACCTTGGCCGCCAGCGGAACGCCGGCCAGCGCGTCAGGATAGGTGTCGGCGCGGGTCAGGACCACGGCCGCAGCGCTGCCAGCCAGCGGGAATTCGTCCTGTGACGTCGCGATCGCGGTGTCGAACCGGCTCGCGCCCCAGATGCGCTGCACGTTCGGCGGCAATACCGCAGGTAGCGCCGAAGGCACGGACAGGCCGGGCGCAACGTTGGTCGGAATGGACGCCGCTGCTGCGCCAGTCGAGGCCGCGATCAGGCAGCCCCCGGCCACGGTGATCGCGGCAACCCCGGCACGTAGGCACCGCAGCGCACGTGGACTCGACGACATCAAACGACCTCCGAATAGACCCGCTCGGCGAAACTACCCCACCTGCCTGCAGCCATGTGCAATCCCACTCGGAGGAAGCCGACCGACCAGGGCGATTTGTCCGCTTCCCAGACTTGAGTCGAACAGGCTCAACTCCGATTTGACATCCGACTGCCGCCCATTAACATGAGTGGGACAGACTCAAGTTTCGAAGGAGACTCCCCATGGCACGAGCGGTCGGCATCGACCTTGGCACGACGAACTCCGTCGTTGCCGTTCTAGAAGGCGGCGAGCCCACAGTCATCGCGAACGCCGAGGGATCGCGCACCACGCCGTCCGTCGTCGCGTTTGCAAAGAATGGTGAGGTTCTGGTCGGTGAGGTCGCCAAGCGGCAGGCCGTCACCAACGCAGACCGCACGATCCGGTCGGTCAAGCGCCACATCGGCACTGACTGGACCGTCGCGATCGACGGCAAGAACTACACCTCGCAGGAGATCAGCGCACGAATCCTGCAAAAGCTGAAGCGTGATGCCGAGGCCTACCTCGGCGAGCAGATCACCGACGCGGTCATCACCGTGCCGGCGTACTTCAACGACTCCCAGCGCGAGGCGACCAAGGAGGCCGGCACCATCGCCGGCCTGAACGTGCTACGCATCATCAACGAGCCGACTGCGGCCGCACTGGCCTACAGCCTCGACAAGGGTGAGAAGGAGCAGACGATCCTGGTCTTCGACCTCGGCGGCGGCACGTTCGACGTGTCTTTGCTCGAGATCGGCGAGGGCATCGTCGAGGTCAAGGCGACCAGCGGTGACACTCATCTCGGTGGTGACGACTGGGACCAGCGCCTCGTCGATTACCTGGTGACGGCATTCAAGAACAGCAATGGCATCGATTTGTCCAAGGACAAGATGGCACTCCAGCGGCTTCGTGAGTCCGCGGAGAAGGCCAAGATCGAGCTCTCACAGCAGGCCGAGACCACCGTCAACCTGCCCTACATCACCGCGAGCGCCGAAGGCCCGCTGCACCTTGAGGTCAAGGTCACTCGCTCGGAGTTCCAGAAGATGACCTCCGACTTGCTTGACCGCACCAAGGGCCCCTTCCACCAGGCCATCAAGGACGCCGGCATCAAGGTCGACCAGATCGACCACGTCGTCCTGGTCGGTGGTTCGACCCGAATGCCCGCCATCGTCGACCTGGTCCGCGAGTTGACCGGCGGCAAGGAGCCGAACAAGGGCGTCAACCCCGACGAGGTCGTCGCGGTCGGCGCGAGCTTGCAGGCAGGCGTCATGAAGGGCGAGGTCAAGGACGTCCTGCTCCTCGACGTCACCCCTCTGTCGCTCGGCATCGAGACCAAGGGTGGGGTGTTCACCAAGCTCATCGAGCGCAACACCACGATCCCGACAAAGCGCTCCGAGACGTTCACCACGGCTGACGACAACCAGCCGAGCGTGCAGATCCAGGTCTACCAAGGCGAGCGCGAGATGGCGGCCTACAACAAGAAGCTCGGCATGTTCGAGCTGACTGGCCTGCCGCCGGCGCCGCGCGGCATCCCGCAGATCGAGGTCACGTTCGACATCGACGCCAACGGCATCGTGCACGTGTCCGCGAAGGATCTCGGCACGGGCAAGGAGCAGTCGATGACGATCACCGGCGGCTCTGCGCTGCCGAAGGACGACATCGAGCGGATGATGCGCGAGGCCGAGTCGCACGCTGAAGAGGACCGCGCCCGCAAGGAAGAGGCCGAGACTCGCAACCAGGCCGAGACGCTCGTCTACCAGACCGAGAAGTTCCTGCGGGAGAACGCCGAGACGATCCCGGCTCCTGAGAAGGACGCCGTTGACACCTCGCTGGCTAACTTGAAGAAGGCACTCGAGGGCACCGACATCGCCGCGGTTCGCACCGCAACCGATGAGCTGGCGGCGCAGAGCCAGAAGATGGGCAGCGCGATCTACGCGAACGCTCAGGCGACGAACGCGGCCGCAGGGCACGAGGGTCACGAGGGCGGCGAAAGCAGCCCGACCGGCGGCGCAGGTCACAGTGCAGGTGACGGTGCCGATGAGGTGATTGACGCCGAGATCGTCGACGAGGGCACCTCGTGAGCGGCTCCGACCAGTACGAGTCGCCCCCGGAGCCGGTGGTCCGCGACAAGCGCCGGGTGCATTTCGATCCGATGTCGGGCACGGTCTCGCACGATCCGACACCACCGGGTGGGTCCCCTTCGGGGGGCCCATCCGGGCGCGCCGGAGGGGTCGACTCGATCGAGCTTCCGCAGTTGCGCACGGAGTTGGCCGAACGAACTGCTGATCTCCAGCGGGTGCAGGCCGAGTACGCCAACTACCGCAAGCGGGTCGAACGTGACCGCGAAGCGGTGCGAGAGTTCGCCGTCGGTGACGCGCTGTCGGCGTTGCTGCCGGTTCTCGATGACATCGGCCGGGCGCGCGAACACGGTGAACTCGAGGGTGGATTTCGGCAAGTCGCCGAGGCTCTCGATGCGGCCGTCACCAAGCTCGGACTGACCCGCTTCGGGCAGCCGGGCGACCGGTTCGACCCCACGCAGCACGAGGCCTTGATGCACTCCTACTCCGATGAAGTCATCGAGCCGACGGCTGTGCAAATCCTGCAGCCCGGCTACAGCTACGCGGGTCGCGTCGTGCGGCCAGCGCGGGTCGCGGTCGCGGAGCCGACGGTCTCGCTACCGGTCGATCTCCACGAGCCGCTTGACGACGAAGTTGTCGACGCTGACCCCAGCCCCTCGCCGTCCGATCCGTTGCAATAGCGCTGCAATAACGCCCAAGAGCAAGAGCAGAAGGGAGGGACGCCGATGAGCACCCGCGATTACATCGAGAAGGACTACTACAAGTCACTCGGCGTCCCGAAAGACGCGACGGCAGCGGAGATCAAGAAGGCGTACCGCAAGCTCGCCCGCGTGCACCACCCGGACGCGAATACCGGCAGCACGAAGTCCGAGGAGAAGTTCAAAGAGATCTCCGAGGCTTACGACGTGCTGTCGGATGAGAAGACGCGCAAGGAGTATGACGAGGCGCGGTCGCTGTTCGGTGGCGGCGGTTTCCGCATGCCCGGCAGTGGCGGCGCTGGTGCCGGTGCACCTGGCGGCTTCAACTTCGACCTTGGCGATCTGCTTGGCAACGCGCGTGCAGGTGGCGCCGGTGCTGCCGGCGGGCTCGGCGACATCCTCGGTGGAATCTTCAGTGGCGGACGCCGGGCAGGTGCGACATCACAGCAGCCGCGGCGCGGCGCCGACGTCGAGACCGAAGTGACTCTCGACTTTGAGCACGCCGTGCATGGCGAGACCGTCGCGTTGCGCATGGCGACCCCGCAACCGTGCAGTGCCTGCAAGGGCACCGGCGCAAAGGCGGGCACGACGCCGCGCGTGTGTCCGACCTGTAGCGGCACCGGCGTGACGTCTCGGGGTGCTGGCGGGTTTGCGTTCTCAGAGCCGTGCCGCGACTGTCGCGGCCGCGGCCTGCTCGTCGACGACCCGTGCCCGGTCTGTCACGGCAGCGGCCGCGCGATGAGTGAGCACACCATGCAGGTGCGCATCCCGGCCGGCGTCAACGACGGTCAGCGGATTCGCCTGAAGGGCAAGGGTTCTCCTGGTGAACGCGGCGGCCCAGCGGGCGACCTCATCGTGCTCGTGCATGTGCGGCCGCAC
>DASRZB010000129.1:0-2524 GCA_035653855.1 Acidothermaceae bacterium
ATTGCCGACAGTGTCGCGCTTCGTTCGGGTGTCGGCCGACGACCTCGCAGCTGCCATCGATGCGTTGCTGGAGAACGTCTTCGCGCATACCCCGGAGGGCACTGCGATGGCGGTGGCGGTCGAACTCGATCGAGTCGATGCGTGGATCACCGTCTCCGACGAAGGTCCTGGGATCGGACCCGACTCCGTCGACAGGGGACGCAGCGCTGGCGGCTCGACCGGCCTCGGTCTCGACATCGTCCGCCGCACAACCGAAGGATCGGGCGGCGGCTTCGGAGTCGGCGCCTCACCGACTGGTGGCGCCGCGATGATGATGCGGCTGGGCCCCGCCGACTAGCTGCGGCTAGCCGAGCACCAGACCGGTGTGGGCGGCAAGGAACGCGAGCGTGTCGACGGAGAGGTCGACGCTGCGACTCACTGCTCGTGCGCCGTGCCCCACGTCGCTTTCGCGACGAAAGATGATGGGCGCGCTGGCCGACGTGCCGAACTGCAGAGCCGCGCACATCTTCCGTGCGTGTAACGGATCGACGCGGGTGTCGGAATCGAAGACGGTGAAAAGCACCGCTGGGTACTGCGTGCCTTCGACGACGTGGTGGTAGGGCGAATACGCGAACAGCCAGCCCAGTTCGACGGGGTCCTCGGCGCTGCCGTACTCCTCGCTCCACAACTGGCCGAAGCCGAACTTCTCATACCGCACCATGTCGAGCAGGGGGGCCGAGCACGCAACAGCCGCGTACTTGCCCGGTGCCTGAGTGAGCGCAGCGCCAACGAGCAGGCCGCCGTTGCTGCCGCCGGAGATCCCCAGCTGCGCCGGCGTGGTCCACCCGTTGTCGCTCAACCAGTCGGCTGCTGCGTGAAAGTCGTCGAACACGTTTTGCTTGTTGCCCCGCATACCCGCGCGGTGCCAGCTCTCGCCTTCCTCGCCGCCGCCACGCAGATTTGCGACCGCGTAGACGCCGCCGGCCTCGACCCACGCCAGCATCGTGGCCGAGTAGCCGGGCGTCATCGATGCACCGAAACCGCCGTAGCCGCCGAGAATCGTCGGCCGAGGGTGGTCAGGCTCGGCTGCCGTCGACACCACGATCATGCGAACCGGCGTCCCGTCGCGGGACGGGTAAGTCACGAGTCGCGCATGCACGGTCGGCACCGCGACCGTTCCGGGAGCGCTCGCCCACGCAATGGTCTGGCCAGTGCGCGCGTCGTAGCGGAAGACACTTGAGGGCGTGGTGTGGTCGGTGTACCCGAACCAGCAGTCGGGACCGCCGTCGGGACGCTCCGATAAGCCGCCGATCGAGCCGAGACCTGGCAGCGGTACCTCACCGATGCGCTCGCCGGTGGCCAGGTCGTGCAGGGTGAGTTCACTAACAGCGTGGCGGGTCCACGACGCGAGCAGGACAGGGCGCGCCAGCTGATCGCCGTCCAGGATCGAGAAATCTTCAAGTACGGCCTCGGCATCCTCGGGCAACAGATCGCGCCACGTCTGCGGGCCTGGATCGTCCGGCGTCGTCACCACAAGGCGACCGCGCGGTGCGTCGCGGTCGGTGTAGATGTAGGCACGGCCGTCGCGGCCGATGTGCACGGAGGTCTGCGCATCGACGCCGACCTGCAGTTCTTTCAACTCCGGCGATGCGGGGTCGGACGTCGTGAGGTCGGCGATCCACAGATCGTTGCGCGGGGCGGTGCCCGGCGATGCGCTGACGATGAGCCAGCGCCCGTCGCGGCTCACCGATGCGGAGAAGAACGTCGTCTTGTCGAAGTCGGCACCAAAGACGCAGATGTCGGTGTCGGGGTCGGTCCCGATCCGGTGCAGCCACACCCGGCGGTGAAACTGCTCCTCACCCGCCGGGACTTCCGAAGGTGGCAGCCGCCGCACGTAGTAGTAGGCCTGAGCTCCAGGCAGCCAGCCGACAGGGGAGTAGCGACACCGGTCGATCGGACCGTCGACAATCGCACCCGTTTCGACGTCGATCACCCGCAGGATCGACTCTTCGTCGCCGCCTTCGGAGATTTGGTAGGCGAGCAACTCGCCTTCCTTCGACGGCTGCCACGCATCGAGAGTCGTGGTGCCGGACGGATCCAGCTGCATCGGGTCGAGCAGGGTGCGCTGCGTGCCGTTGGGATCGACGGTGACGAGGACCGCGTGCTCCTGCTCTGCACTTCGGCGCATGAAGAACTGGCGCTCCCCTCGCCAAGCGGGGGCGGTCACCACCCCGGCGGCCATGAGCGACGTGAGCCGGGCGCGCAGCTCGGGTCGGCCGGCCAGGGTTGATAGATGCTCGTGGGCGAGTGCGTCTTCTGCTTCGAGCCAGCTCAACGACTGCGAAGTCGCCGGGTCCTCGAGCCACCGGTACGGGTCGGGGACGTCGTACGTCGGCGCTGCGACAGGAAGCTTCTCGACCAGGTCGAGGCGGCGCGCCGCGGGATACGTCGGCTTCGTCATGCAGCGACCCTAACCAACGGGTGCAGTCAAGATTCGATCTCGCCCACGCCGCGCTGCAGGAATAGCTGGCGCGGGGACGGTCCG
>DASRZB010000130.1:0-3016 GCA_035653855.1 Acidothermaceae bacterium
GTCGGTCGGCCGGTTCGCATCAAGAAGCTGCGCGCGGACGGCGATTTGGCGCGCGTCCGTGCGCGACAACCGGTGGACAACCACGAACGCCAGGCTAGGCGACCAGTCCGACAAACTCTTTCGGATGCTTTGCTCTGCCGCCTATGCGCGGCAGACCTGCACTGCCGCATATGCGCGGCAGACCTGCACTGCCCCACATGCGCGGCAGAGCAAAGCATCCCGAGAAGAGGTACCGCTTTGCCGCGAAAGTGGGATGGAACGTCACTCAGCGGACAAAGCGACGCAATGCGACGATGGCGTGTGATCACCACCCACCGTTGCGGCATCCAATTTGGCACTCGGTCCGGTGGCGCCCAATGAGGATTGTGTTGGCCGGTGGGTCAGGATCCCTGGGTCGGGGATGTGGTGCTCGATGAGGACGGCAGCTGAATACGACTGCGTCAGTCCCGTAGGAACGTCCCCGCCGCAGATGTGCGCGGTTGCCACCGCATGGGAGGCAGCAGCTGCCGGCGTCAGGTGTCGGCGACAAGCGATCCTGCGGACCAGCGTGGTGTTGGACCGAAACAGTCCAGCCCCCCACCGACTCACCACAATCACCCGCTTCGGGCTCGGCGCCCGGATCGGGGACGGCCGTCAATGGGTCTCGTGGCTGCATATCGACGACTTCCTCGCGATCACTCGCCTTGACCGGCCGTCGTGCGACGGCAGCCAGACTCCAAGCGATCGGGTGCTGGCCGTGCACGAGCACCTCGGAGAGGCGCTTCGTGAGCTGATCGCTATCGGCTGAACGAGCGCGATTCACCTCCCCTGCCAGCTTGGTTAGGGTTTCTGTGACAGAGCCACGGCCGGCGAAGGAGTGACCCATGACCGAACAACTCACGTCCAGCCTGCCGAGCTCGATCGTCGCGGGCGAGGCTGCAGACCCCGCGGACCTGGCGCTAGCGTTCCCGAGGCTTACCGAAAACGAGTGCATCCGGCTTCGTGCGTTCGGAACCCCGCAGCCGGTGAATGTGGGAGACACCCTCTTCGAACCGGGCGACATTACGTACGACTTGGTGCTGATCGATGACGGGGTCGTCGACATCGTCAGCGCCGCCACCCTCGGCAAGCCCGAAGCACTCGTCGTCCAGCATCGCGCTGGTGGTCTCATTGGTGAACTCAATCTGCTCACCGGGCAGACGGTTTACCTCACTGCACGCGTCTCTGAGGCCGGCACCGTGTATCGCATCGATCGTGACGCATTTCGCCGGGTGATGTCGGAAGATCCAGAACTCTCGGATCTGCTGCTGAAAGCACTACTCACCCGGCGCAAGTTGCTGCGCGACAACCCGGCCGCTGCACGCAACATCGTCATTGTCGGCAGCAGCCTGTCATCGACCGCACTCGCGCTGCGCACGTACGCCGCGCGGCAGGTGCTCCCCCACAAGTGGTTCGACGCCGAAACGCTCGAGGGCAAACGCGTCATGACAGCGGCCGATCTGAGTGTCGCCGACCTGCCCGCTGTCCTCACACCGAGCCGCACACTTCGCCGCGCCACCCCAGGCGAGTTGGCGGAGCACCTTGGCCTGTCGTACCACCGTTCTGCCGACCGGAGCATCGACGTCGCCGTCGTCGGTGGCGGACCCGCCGGTCTTGCGGCCGCCGTATATGGCGCGTCGGAGGGCCTCGCGACGGTACTGATCGACGCGGTCGCCACGGGCGGCCAGGCTGCGGCGAGTTCGCGAATCGAGAACTACCTTGGCTTCCCCTCCGGTCTGAGCGGCGCTGAGCTCACCGGCCGCGCATCCATCCAGGCACTGAAGTTTGGTGCCGAACTCTCGAGTCCGTGCAAGGCGGTTTCACTCGATTGCACCGGAGACCAACTTCGCGTCGTCCTCCAGGACGGCACCGACATTGTCGCCCGATCAGTCATCATCGCCACCGGTGCCCGCTACCGATCGCTACCGCTCGAACGTTGGCCAGACTTCGAGGGTGCCGGAATCTACTACGCAGCAACAGAAATCGAGGCCCGCGTCTGTGGCAACAAACCGGTCACCGTTGTCGGCGGAGCGAACTCCGCGGGCCAAGCCGCGTTGTATCTTGCCTCGCGCGACAGCGCCGTCAACCTGGTAGTCCGTGGCCCTGACCTGTTCGCTGGCATGTCGGCCTACCTCGCCGACCGACTGCACGCAGCTCCGCAAGTCACCATCCACACGCAGACGGAGGTCACGGCATTGCATGGCGACACATCGCTACGTCGCGTCACGCTCACGAATCGCGCGACGGGCGAGGTGCATGATGCGGCGTGCAGCGGCCTGTTCTGCTTCATCGGCGCGGTGCCCTCGACGGATTGGCTGACCCGCGTCGCTCTCGATGAAGACGGCTTCATCCGTACCGATACGCAGTTGCTTGAGACCGACCTCGGCGAGATCTGGACACACATGGGTCGCGCGCCATTGCCGTTCGAGACGAGCATGCCGGCGGTGTTCGCGGCTGGAGATGCACGGTCGGCTTCGATGAAGCGGGTGGCAGCAGCGGTCGGCGAGGGTTCTAGCGCCATCAGGTCGGTGCACGCCGCACTCGGGGTACGCGTCTGACCGCCCCCGCGCTGCGACCGCGGCCGCACGTAACGCGGCCGCACGTAACGGCCGCACTTAACGGCCCTGAAAGCCAGCCTTGCCTGGTCCGGACTCGATGAACGAGGCCATCCCGATCGTGCGATCTTCGGTGCCGAATAGCGCCGCGAACGCCTCGCGCTCGGCTGCTAGCCCGGTAGCCAGATCTGTGGCGAGCCCGCGGTCGATGACCTCCTTGGCGGCGCGCAAAGCCGCAGCCGGTCCGGCAGCGAACTGCGCCGCCCACGCCACTGCCTCTTCGTAGACGGACTCGCTCGGCAACACCCTGTCGACCAAGCCGATTCGCATCGCCTCGTCGGCCGCAACCATCCGGCCGGTGAAGACCAGCTCCTTCGCACGGGCAGGGCCAACGAGTCGGGCCAGCCGCTGCGTGCCGCCTGCCCCAGGAATAACGCCGAGCA
>DASRZB010000131.1:0-3608 GCA_035653855.1 Acidothermaceae bacterium
GGCGGTCCGTACTGGGGTGGCGGTCCGTACTGCGGCGGTGCTCCGAACCGCGGGTCCGGCGTGTAGTGCGGAGGCGGTCCGAATTGCGGGTTGGGTACGTACGGGGGGTTGGGTATGTAGGGCGGGTTGGGCACGTACTGCGGCGGCGCGCCGTGTTGGCCGGGCGGCCCATACTCGCCCCGCCGGTGATCGGGCGTAGCTGAGGGCGGCGGCTGCCATCCCCACGACGACGCTGCGGGCGGGGGCGTGCCGCCTCCGGGAGGCGTCGGGGAAGTGAAGTATTGCCACGCAGGAGGCAGCGGGGCAGGCGACGGCTCGGCCGGTCTCGCCGGCTCTACCGGATTCGCCGGTGTGGCCGGTTCTGCTCCGTCCGCAGGCCCGCCTTCTGATTGCCCGGCGCCTGTTGATTGCGGGGTGGGGTCCACCCAGCCGGGCGTCTCGCCCATGCGCTCTCCCGTAATCGCGACGCCCGGACTCACCGCCACTGTCAGCCAGTTATCGTGTCACGCCCCGGCCAGCTAAAGCGCGCACCTAAGGGGTTCTGCCCTGCGCCGGAGCACATTCAACCTGGCGGCGGCGCGAATCGCTTCGCCGTGGCACCATGAGACCCATGAGTGCAGTCATGAAACTGACGTCTACGAGTGCCGTGAAAGCACTGTGCTCGCTGAAAGCACTGTGCTCGCTTAAAGCACTGTGCTCGCCCCAGGGCTCGCTGCAGGCGACACGATGAAGGGCCGGGTGCTGGTCGTCGACGACGACACGGCACTGGCCGAGATGCTCGGAATCGTGCTGCGCGGCGAGGGGATCGAACCCTTCTTCGTCTTCGACGGTGATAAGGCGCTCGCGGCCTTCCGCGAGACAAAGCCCGACCTCGTGCTCCTCGACTTGATGTTGCCGGGCACCGACGGCATCGACGTGTGCCGACAGATCCGGGCAGAGTCCGGCGTCCCGATCGTCATGTTGACCGCGAAGAGCGACACGGTCGACGTCGTCGTAGGTCTTGAGTCCGGCGCCGACGACTACGTGGTCAAGCCCTTCAAGCCCAAGGAACTCGTCGCCAGGCTACGGGCACGATTGCGCCGAACCGACGAGCCGGCCGCCGAGACCATCGCCATTGGCGACCTGTCAATCGACGTCGCCGGCCACGCCGTCAGCCGCAGCGGTGGGCAGATTCCGTTGACGCCCCTCGAGTTCGACCTGCTCGTCGCGCTCGCAAAGAAGCCACGGCACGTCTTCTCCCGTGAGGTCCTGCTCGAGCAGGTGTGGGGCTACCGGCACGCGGCCGACACCAGGTTGGTCAACGTGCACGTGCAGCGGCTGCGGTCGAAGGTCGAGCTCGACCCCGAGCGTCCCGAGATCGTGGTGACAGTGCGCGGCGTCGGTTACAAGGCAGGACCGGCGTGACGGTCTGCCGGCGCCGCACCCTTCGCGCCTGCCGGCGCAGCCCCCTGCGCGCCTGCCGGCGCCGAGGCGGTTGACGCTGTCCGGTCGCGGTCCTCTCCGTAGCTTCGCCAGCCGCGTTCGCCGAAGAGTCCGGCGAGTGCTGCGGCGAGTCACCCGGCGCTGGCGGCGATCGATTCAGGTTCGCGTCGTCAGCAGCACGCTCGTCGTCTCGGCGATCGTCGTCGCCCTGCTCGGTTTTGTTGTGCTGCAGCAGGTCAAGCAGGGCCTGATCCAGGCCAAGTTGCGGTCGTCGGTCACCGAGGAACAGCTCGGCGTCAGCAACGCCCGGACCCTGCTGTCGAGCGACAGCGGATCCCTCGACGTCCAAGCCCTGCTGCAGGAGGTGGTGCAGGCGCTTAGCCCTGTGCAGGGTGGGCGCGAAGGCGGCTATGAGGTTGTCGGCTACGAACTCGTCACCGGCACGCCGTCGATTACCCAACCTGCGCTGAACCCGGGCCTGCTCGCGAGCAGTGTGCCGCAAAAGCTGAAGACTGCTTTGAATGGCAATTCGCAGTACTACTACACCTACACACGGCTGGTGTACGACGATGGTGCTCGCTCGCAGGGCGGCCCGCACAGTTTCTCGTCGTATCCGGGGCTGGTAATCGGCAGCTCGATGCAGGTGCCGGAGGGTAGCTTCAACACCTACCAGTTCTACTACCTGTTCTCGCTCCAACAACCCCAGCAAACCCTCGCACTGGTGTGGCGCACGCTGCTGCTCAGCGGTATCGCATTGGTCGTGTTGCTCGCCGGCATCGCCTGGTTGGTCACCCGCCAAGTCGTGACGCCGGTGCGGATGGCTGCTCGTATCGCCGAACGGCTTGCCGACGGACGGTTGCAGGAACGGATGAAGCCCAAAGGCGAGGATGACCTCGCCCGGTTGGCCGCCTCATTCAACAAGATGGCGGACAGCCTGCAACGCCAGATCCGGCGACTTGAAGAGCTGTCGCGTATTCAGCGCCGGTTCGTTTCCGACGTGTCGCACGAGCTGCGGACTCCCTTGACGACTGTGCGCATGGCCGCCGACGTATTGCACGAGGCGCGGTCCGATTTCGATCCCGCGAGCGCACGGTCCGCTGAACTTCTCCAGACCCAACTCGATCGCTTCGAGTCGTTGCTCGGCGACTTACTGGAAATCAGCCGACACGACGCCGGCGCGGCATCCCTCGAAGCCGACGCACTCGACGTCCGCGATCTCGTTCGAAGAGTTGTCGATGCGACGGAGCCACTCGCCGTCCGGCGCGGCAGTGTCGTCACGGTGCACATGCCCGACGAACCGTGCATCTGCGAGGCCGACGGCCGTCGCGTCGAACGGATTCTGCGCAACCTGCTCGTCAACGCCGCCGAGCACGGTGAGGGCAGTCCGATCGACGTGTTCGTTGTGGCCGACGCTGCGGTCGTGGCGGTCGCGGTGCGCGATCACGGGATCGGCTTGCGCCCGGGCGAATCGTCGTTGGTGTTCAACCGGTTCTGGCGTGCAGACCCGGCACGGGCGCGGACGACGGGTGGAACGGGACTCGGCCTTTCCATCGCATCCGAGGATGCCCGCTTGCACGGCGGTCGATTGCAGGCCTGGGGCGAGCGCGGGAAGGGCTCGCAGTTCGTGCTGACGTTGCCCCGTCAGGCCGGCTCGATCGTCACCGGCTCACCGATCCCGGTTGAGCCGCCTGATGCAACGAGCGAAGAATCGCAGCCGACGACTGACGCGACGAACGGCGCGAAGTCCGCACCGCACCACCCTGGGAGCATTTTGACGCTGCGCGGCCGGCGTGGCTGACCTCGCCGACTCTGTGGGCCGCCGTACGCGGGTCGTCGCGCCCAGCCTCTGCGTGGTCGCTGCACTCGCGCTCGCCCTCGCCGCGTGTACCGCCGTGCCCGACAGCGGCCCCGTGCACGCCGGCCAGCAGCCGGCACCCGCAGCTGCGCCCAACGTTCGAGTGAATCCGCGCGCGCCGGTGACGGGCTTGTCACCGGACAACATCGTGACGGGCTTCCGGTTTGCAAACTCCGACACGACCGAGGCCCTCGGCGTCGCGAAGGCGTATCTGGTGGACGGGGCCTCGTGGCAGCCCATTGGCGCGACGGTCGTCGCGGACTCAGGAGCAACACTTACCGATGTGACGACGGGCCCGAACACGGTCACGGTGAAGGTCATCGACAACCAG
>DASRZB010000132.1:0-2126 GCA_035653855.1 Acidothermaceae bacterium
GAGGTCGTGACCGCGGGACCGTTCGAGCTTGAGCTGATTCATATGACGCACTCGATCCCGGACGCGGCGGCCGTCTTGTTGACGACGGCGCTGGGGACTGTGCTGTTCACCGGCGACTACCGCTTCGACCAGACGCCTGTCGACGGCCGCGTCGCGGACATCAGCCGCCTCTCGCGCCTGGGTGATGAGGGACTCCTGCTCCTGTGCGGCGACTCGACCAACGCCGAGAAGCCCGGGTTTGCGGCCTCTGAGTCCGATGTTGGGCCGAGGCTGCACGAGGTGTTCGCGCGGTGTACGGGGCGGATCATCGTGACGAGCTTCGCGTCGAACATCCATCGCGTCCAACAGGTCGTCGACGCCGCGGAACAGCTGCACCGCAGGGTCGCGCTGCTGGGACGCTCGATGGTCAGAAACGTCGATATCGGCCGCGACCTCGGCCACATCAAGGTGCCGAAGGGGATGCTGGTTGACCCGCGTGAGATTGAGAAGATCCCCGACGAGGAGCTCGTGATCGTGACGACGGGCTCGCAGGGCGAGCCGCTGTCGGCACTGCGGCGGATGGCCTACCGCGAGCACCGTCAGGTACGGCTGCGCGAAGGCGACACCGTCGTCTTCTCAGCCTCACCCGTGCCCGGCAACGAACGCGCGGTCAACGAAACCATCGACCACCTCTTCCACATCGGCTGCGACGTCGTAACCGCGCGCAACGCGCCGATCCACACCTCCGGCCACGGCCACCGCGAGGAACTCAAACTGATGCTCAACGTGACACGGCCGAAGTACCTGATGCCCGTCCATGGCGACCACCAGCGCATCCGCCTGCACGCCGAGCTCGCCAAGGCCGTCGGGATTCCCGACGAGCGCATCTTCCGCGGCGACAACGGACTGCCGCTCGAAATCGACGCCGACGGAGCACGGTTTGCCAAACGCGAGCACGCCGGCATGATCTTCGTTGATGGCATCGAACTCGGCGACCCGACCGAAGCCGCGCTGCGCGACCGCCGCGAACTCTCAGCCGACGGCATCCTCTTCATTGTCGCCACGATCGCCGAGAAAGACGGCGAAACACTAAGACCACACGAGATCGTCCTACGAGGCATCCCGCTCCCCGGCGCCGAACAATCATTCATCGCCGAACTCCGTGAAGCGATCGAAGACTCCCTCGACCGCGCCGCCGACGACGACGCCCACGAGCCCGACATGATCGCCAAAATCCTCCACGACGACCTCGCCGAATTCGTCTACAAACGCCTACGACGCCGACCAATGGTGCTCCCGGTCGTCATAGAAGTCTGAGCGACCAGTGATCACGTGCGCGTCAACCAACACGCACGACCGCGCTGCCTCCGGTGGCTCCACGCCACGATCATCGACCTGGACGCCGAAATAGGGACGGCCGACCAAAGGGTCGCTCTCGCCACGCTGCGGAGACGCGCGGCTAGGGTGCCGCGCCGAGCGACGCCGGCTCATGGTCGCCCGACTGATGTGGCGTGCGTCGTGCGATCCAGTTCGCGCCTGGGGTGTCGGTGAGGCCGTGGAGGATGATCGAGCAGAACACGACGAGCGCGGCGATGTTGAAGATCCGGGCGCCGTGCGGGATATGCCGGCCGAGCATCAGCAGCGAGAACGCGATCGTCGCGACGCCCTTGGGTCCAAACCATCCGATGAACGCCTTTGCCGGCCGGTCCAGCCGCGCGCCGGCGAGCGCGACCCAGATGGCGATCGGGCGCGCGAGCAGGAACGTGGCCGCGACAACGGCAACGGCGGCCCAACCGTCGGTGGCCAAACCGTGGAGCGTCAGCAGCGACCCGAACACGGCGAAGATGCTGAGCTTCGCGATCTCGGCGATCTCGCCGACGCCCTGGGTGAAGTGCGCTCGGAGGTCGGGGCGTCGGATTCCGAGCACGATCGCCGCGACGAACACGGCGATCAGGCCGTTGCCGTGGGGCGGTAGCACGGTCACGCTGTAGGTCGCGAATGCGACCCCCAGGCCATAGAGCGCCTTCTGGTGGGGTGGGATCTGCTTGCGCATACGGCCTCGGCCGGGTCGCGGCATCAAGACCGAGCCGATCAGGCCGCACGCAATGCCGTACACCAGACCGAGACCGATGTCCTGCAACACGAAG
>DASRZB010000133.1:0-2039 GCA_035653855.1 Acidothermaceae bacterium
CGTGCCGACGTCACAGACGAGCGCGCCCCCAACCGACGTGCAACTGGTCGTGAATCCGATGAACTGGAAACCCGTCTCGTTGCCGGCCGCCATCGCGTAGGCATGCACGACGGTGAAGCTGCCGCCGTGCGTGGTGACCGAGCCCTTGTTGGTCACGGTCATCGTGACCCGCGTCGGGTCACCATCGATGACGGACGCCGGGGTGGTGACCGTCGCGACCAAACCTTTCGCTGCAGTGGTGGGCTTGGCCGTCGGCGTCGGTGCGATCACCGGCACCGTCGAAGCGGACGCTGAGACGACGGGCGGGAGCGAAGCGAGCGCGCTACTGGCAGCGGCGTCCGGGCTGGCACTGACGGGTGGCAGAGTCGGGCCGGGTCCGACGCTCGAATCTGATGATGTCGTCGTCCAGACGTGTACCCCGACCGCGGCCGCGACCACGAACGCGGCCGCGGTCAGGGCGCTTGTCGTCATCCGTACCTGCCGACGCCGATGTACTCCCTCGACAACGGCTTGCAAGCGGTCCGCACGCGGTTGAGGTGCAGCGCCGGCAAGCCGACGCAGAGCATCGGCGATGAGTGGGTCGCGTTCGTCGCTCATGCGCCCTCCTTCCCCGTCGCGAGCGCCGTTTGGGTGTCGTAAGCCGGTTCGGCAAGAGCGAGCCGCAGTCGTGCGAGTGCGCGGGCGTTTTGGCTCTTCACGGTTCCGATCGAGCATCCGAGCAGTGCGGCGACCTGGTTTTCTGACATGTCCTCGTAGTGCCGCAAGACGACGACCTTGCGCTGCCCGGCAGTGAGGCTGCGCAGCGCAATCGTCAGCCGGTCGCGTTCGGCGAAGGCTTCGGTCGCGTCGGCGACGCCGCGATCAGTGACGTCGCTCGTCAGCGATTCGCGACCACGATGGCGCCGCCACCACGACGTTCGGGTGTTCAGCATCACCCGGTGCACGTACGCCATTGGGTCGTCCTGCCGGATCGATGCCCATTTCGGCAGCGTCTTCTCCAGGGCGGTCTGCACAAGATCCTCAGCCGCGTATCGATCGGCCATGAGCAGCCACCCAAGCCGGAGCAGCGCCCGCTCGTTCGCGCGCACGAAATCAGCGAACTCGGCGTCGATGACGGCCACCGCGACCCCTTCCGCTGACTCGCCCGGGAAGACGCAACCGGTGGCCGCAAGGTTGTCACAGGCGCCAGCCACCCGCCGTCCGCTCAAGGTTGCGGCGGAAGTTGATCACGTAAGGGTCGGCCGAAGCCTGCTAGGCGAACCGCTGTGACACCCCGCGAGCACGATTGCTGTCATCGCCGTCGCTGCAGCCACAGAGAAGCGGGCGAGGTGAGGTGGCTTGTGCATGGCAGGCTCCCAGGGGTCAAAGTGCTGTCTCAGCACATTCCAGAGAGACCGCGTAACGTTTCTCTAATTGCAAGCGTGGGAGGCATGGCATGGCCGAGCTCGATGACTGGGTGAGCGCCGTGTGCGCGGAGTTCGGGTTCGATACCGCAGTGCCTGCTGACGTGATCCTCGATGTCGCCCGAGACGTCGCGCATGGCGTCGAGCGAACGGCCGCGCCACTCACGACATTTCTGCTGGGCCGTGCGGTTGAAGCCGGCGTACCGGTTGCCGACGCGGCCGCGCGGATCAGCCGGTTGGCGGCAGGGTGGCGGCCTCCTGCGCCGCGGTGAGTTGCTCGGGGGTGTCGCAATCAAGCGCCTCGTCGCCCACTGCCGCAACCTCCACCACCGTCAAACCTTCGGTGAGCGCGCGCACCGACGCACCGCGCCAGTCGCGACCGGCAGAGCAGCGCCGAAGTGCATCGGTGCGGTACGCAGCGAGCAGCGGCTGCCGTCGTCCGGCATCGTCGACAAGCATCGCCGCGTCGGCCTGCGCACGGGCCAGTGCGTCGATCAGCTTCGGGACAGCGAGCCGCGAAGGGCATGTCGGCGGCGAGCACGACAACCATCGCAGCATCGACGAACGACAACCCGTGCACGATGGCAGCGGCCGGGCCGCAACCTGCGGGTTCCTCGATGGTGAACGTGACCGCTC
>DASRZB010000134.1:0-3332 GCA_035653855.1 Acidothermaceae bacterium
GGTTCGAGGGCAAGCGCAAGTGCGATTGCGATGCGCTGGCGCATACCGCCGGAAAGTTCGTGCGGGTAGCGGCCGAGCACGTCGTCGTCGAGTTCGACGCTTGCAAGCAGCTCAGCACCGCGATGATGAATGGCGGCCCGATCGTGGTGCTCGCCGGTGTGGGCATGGGCCTTCAGGATGTCGCCGAAATGGTGCTCGATCGTGCGCACCGGATTCAGCGCGTTCATTCCGCTTTGAAGGACGAGCGCGATGCCGTTGCGTCGCTGGTCCCGCAGCTCCTCGCCGTCCAATCGACTGATGTCGACGCCGTCGAAGGTGATCACACCGCTCTCGAGGCGAGCCGGCGGGCGCAGCATGCGGGTGAGCGCGAAGCCGAGCGTCGACTTGCCGCATCCTGATTCACCGACGAGACCGACGAACTCGCCGGCCTCGAAACTCAGGTCGACGTCGCGCACCGACCAGATGCGCTGGCCACGGCTCGGCTCGTACACGACGTTCACGCCCTGCGCAGAAAGGATAGGCACGTCACTTCTCCCGAAGTCGCGGGTTGGACAGCGCGTCGACGCCGAAGTTGACGAGTGTGAATGACAGCGCCAGCAACGCGATGGCGAGGCCAGGCGCGAATACGAGCACCCACTGCCCCGTAAGCAGCGCGTTCTGCTGCTGGGCGTAGTAGAGGATCGTGCCCCAGCTCACCGTGCTCGGGTTGCCAAGGCCGAGAAACTCAAGACTCGCCTCCGCCATGACCGCCGCAGTAGCCGCGCTGAAGAAACTCGCGGCCACCAGCGACGTCATGTTCGGCATGATCTCCCTGAACACCACGCGAAACAGTCGTTCTCCCGAAAAGACAGCGGAGGTGACGAACTCACGAGACCGCAACGTCGAGGCCTGACTGCGGACGACGCGTGCACCGGTTGCCCAACTCGTGATCGCGACGACAAAGACGATCGTCCAGACCGACCGGCTCGGAATGTAGGCCGCCAAAATGATCATCAGGGGGATACCGGGGATGACCAGCGCGAGATTGGTGACGAAACTGAGCAGCTCATCGACGGGTCCGGGCCGGTAGCCGGCGATCAGGCCGATCGTTACCGCCACGATCGTTGCGGCCAATCCCGCTGTCAGACCGACGAGCAGCGACACCCGCGCGCCGTACAGCATCTGCGAGAAGACGTCCTGGCCGTTGCCCGTCGTCCCGAAGAGGTTCGTGCTCGTCGGATTGAGGTAGGGCGGAAACGTCGTGGCGGTCGGCGAGTGCGGGGCAAGCAGCGGTGCGAATAGCGCAATCAGGATGAAGACGCTGAGAATCGTCAGGCCGAGGCGCGCCTTGCCGTTGCTCCACAAGGTTCGTAGCGCGCGGCTCAGAAACTGCACCGGCCCAGGCAGCGCGGCGCTGGTGTTCAGCTTGATTTCGGCGCTGGTACCGGGCACTTCCCGGGGTGGCGGCGCTGTCGCGAGAAGGCTCATTGGCGAACCCGCGGGTCGAGGCGGGTGTACAGCAGGTCGACGACGAAGATCGCGACCAGCATGCTCACAGTGATGACGAGGAATAGCGCCTGCATCAACGGGAAGTCGCGGTTCGACACCGCGACATAGAGCAGGTTCCCAAGGCCGGGGTAGCTGAAGATGCCTTCGACGAGAACGGAACCACCGACAACGGCACCGAGGGACAGCCCGAACGCGGTGACGTTCGGCAGCAGCGCGTTTCGGGCACCGTACAGCAGCGCGATTGTGCGGGTGCGCAGCCCGTTGGCCTCGGCGAAGGTGACGTAGTCCTCACCCAAGATGTTGATCATGTTGTTGCGCATGCCGAACACCCAGCCTGACAACGAGGTAATGGCCAGCGTCAGTGCCGGAAGCACGCTGTGTTGGAACGCGTCGGAAAGAAATGACGGACTGAAATTCGGTGTCAGACCGGGGCTGTAGCCGCCCTTGATCGCGAACCAGTTGAGCTTGTAGGCGAGCGCGTACAACAGCAACAGCCCAAGCCAGAATGGCGGAAAGGCGGCAAAGAAAGTCGCGCCGATCGTCACTGTCGAGTCGGCGAGCTTCCCCCGCCGCCAGCCGGCGTACACCCCGAGGAGCGTACCGATGACAAACGCGAAGACGGTGGTCGCACCGACGAGCATGAATGTCCACGGCAGCGCCTTGGCGATCGTGTGCGTCACGGTCTCGGTCGGGAACGAAAACGAGCGACCGAACCGCAAGTGCACGATGTCGTCTAGGTATTGCCAGTACTGGCTGAGCAGGTTGCCGTGCGCCGAGCCGAGCTGGATCTCGACGGCCTTCCGCTCCGCATTCGTGATCTGCACCCCTGAGGAGGCAAGCTTCCCAAGCGCGGCGTCGACCGGTGAGCCTGGCATCAGTCGGGGCAGGATGAAGTTGAGCGTGATCGCTGCCCAGAGCGTGATGAAGAACAGCACCACCTTGCGGAGCACATAGCCCATCGCGTACCTCCTGTCGGCCGATCGGGGCGGCTACGACGCCTTGGTCAGATGAGTGAGCACGACGAGCATGGCGTTGCTGTAGTTCGTGGGCAGGGTGTACGGGTGCGTGGCCGACGGCCAGCCCGTGAAGTTCTTGGTCGAGAACAAGCCCCAGCTGCCGCCGTAGTACATGAGTACGACAGGTACCTGGGTGTACATGACCTGCTCAAGTGCCTCGGTCGCCTTCAGTTGCGCCGGTTCGGCTGTTGCCGAGGCCAGCGCCGCCAGTGCCTGGTCGACTGCGGGGCTCTTGAACCGCTCGAAGTTGTTAGAGGTGGGGGTGTTGACTGCGGTGGCGAAACTGCTGTTCAGTGCGTTGTTGAAGTCGGTGTACGGGTTGCCCGTGCCGCCGAAGCCGCCGATCGCCGCGTCGAACGTTCCTGCCTGGATCGAGCTCGAGTACTGCGCGTATTGGGGAAGGTCGAGGGTGACCTTAATGCCGGCTGCGCCGAATTCGGTGCGCACCTCAGTGGCTGCCGCCACCCAGTCGCTGAAGTTCGTCGGCATCACGATCGACATGGCCGCTTGCTTGCCGCCCTTGTCGACGAGCTTGCCGCCAGTGGTTGTGTAACCGGCAAGAGCGAACGCCGCGGCGGCGGCCGTCTTGTCTTGTGCCACGATGCCCTTCGCTGGCAGCGAGGGGTCGAGCCACTTTTGCAAGTTCGGCAAGACCAGCCCGGACATGCTGGCCACGCCCATATATCCGTTCACAGCCTTGGCCGCAATCGTCGCGCGATCGAGCGAGAGCGAAAGACCCTTGCGGAAGTTGACGTCGCTGTACGGCGCTTTGGTCAAGTTGAGGTACAGGGCGATTGTGCCGCCCGGCGGGAACCAGTAGACGTTGTG
>DASRZB010000135.1:0-11863 GCA_035653855.1 Acidothermaceae bacterium
GAAGTCGCCCTCTTGGATGCCGCATGAAGTTGTTGGATGCGACATGATCGTGCGCGCGGCTCGCTTGATCGAGCACGGCAAACCGCTCGAGGTGCAGCACGTAGAGCTTCCGACGCCGGCGGATGACGAGGTGTTGGTCGAGTTGGCATACGGGGGCGTGAATCCGGTCGACGGCTACAACGCGGCCGGCAAGGTGAATCCCGACGGTCCGCTCCCGCGCACCTTGGGTGCGGAGGCGGTTGGTCACGTCGACGGCGTGCCGGTCATCGTGGCGGGCTACGGCCTCGGCTCTATTCGTGACGGTGTGTTTGCCGAGGCGGCAGTGGTGCCCCGTGGCGCCCTCGTGGAGGTACCCGATGGTGTCACCTTGCATGAGGCCGCGGCGGTCGGAATCGTCGGTCTCACGGCATTTAGCATCGTCGAGGTCGCCGAGATCGAACCGGCGGATCGGGTTCTCGTGCTGGCCGGTAGCGGTTCGGTGGGGCTGGCCGCGATCTCCTACGCGGCCTCGAAAGGCGCCCAGGTGTGGGGGCAGACCACCAACCCCGAGAAGGCCGACGCCATCGTCGCGATGGGCGCGGCACAGGCGGTCGTGTCCGATGCGGCCGATCTGACGGCCGCTATCCAGGCTTTCGAACCGACCGCCGTGCTCGACTCGCTGGGCGGGGAGTTCACGCCGGCCGCGTTGGCCGCGCTGGTGCCTCGCGGTCGATTGGTGGTCTTCGGCACCAGCGCCGGGCCCGAGGTCACCATCCAGTTGCAGCCGATGTACCGCAAGTACCAGCGGATACTCGGTTTCGGCAGCCTTGGCGTCTCCGAGTCCGAGCGGCGCGAAGGCATCGCCGGGGCTCTGCGGGCGATCGCCGACGGGAAGCTGCGGATCCACATCGGCGCCGAGCTCGGCCTCGAGGAGGTCGGGGAGGCGTTCGCGCTGGTGGCCGGTCGCAAGGTGACCGGCAAGGTGATCCTGAAGCTGCGGTGACCGGTTTCGTGCGCGCCGTGATGACCCGTGCGCGATGATGTCCCGTGCCTAATGTTGCGCTGACGTGGCAGGCCGCCGCACTGATCGGCGCCGCCTGCTTCGCTGTTGCGACCTGGGTGGAGCGCCTCGCCCCTGAGCGTCGCGCTGTAATCTTCAAGATCGCGCCGTTTGGCCGCGAGGTCGGCATCGTCCTTGGTCTCTACGCGTTATGGCAGCTCGCTGGCAGCTTCTCACTTGGCCACACCGACCAGGCGGTCAAGCGCGGGGAGTGGGTTTGGGACCACGAGCGCGCATGGCATTTTCCGAGCGAGGTCGCGCTGCAGAAGCCGATTCTCGGGCACCCGATCTTCGTGCAGGTGTGCAACATCTACTACGCCACCATGCATTTCGGGATGCTGCTCGCCGTCCTGCTATGGCTTTACATTCGCCATCGCGACGCGTACCGCCGCACCCGCATGTTGATAGTGCTCACCACGACCGCCTGCCTGCTCGTAGCGCTGATTCCTGTTTCACCGCCGCGTCTTATTCACGTCGGCATGGTCGATACCGCAATGTTGTACGGGCAGTCCGTGTACGCGGCGGGCCAGCTTGGCGCCGACCAGTATTCGGCGATGCCGTCCGTGCATGTCGCGTGGGCGTGCTTGGTCGCTATCGCGGTGATTGCTGCTACTCGTAGCAGATGGCGATGGCTCATTCTCGTGCACACCGCGGCGACCGTTTACGTCGTCGTCGTGACTGCGAACCACTTCTGGCTCGACGGGGTGGTCGCGGTCGCACTCCTCGGAATTTCTCTTGCCATACAGGTGGTTTCGCGACGGATAGCGCTGCACCGCCGCCAACTCACTCGACGTCAGATCGATGAGCGGCCGGACGCCGAATTGCAACCCGTCGACGCGAACTGACCGTCAGCCGCCAGTCAACGAGAAGTGTTGATAGTCGGGGTCTGCCCAGATACCGCCCCATTTCCAGCCGACCGCTGCGAATGCGTCGACGAGCTGTCCGCCAGGCACTGCCATGCCCGGGCGATAGGGCGACCGGACCTTGTAGGGCGTGGCTTGCGGCGACGGCAACACCTGCCCGTTGAACACGTACGGATTCTCGACGGTGTTTACATCGATGGCTTCGCCGTATGCGTGAGCGGACCATGTCGGTGGTCCGTTCGCGACCGCGTAGCGGCAGTTGAAGGCAGCGGTGTTATCCGCGGCCGTCGATGCCGAGTCGCTCCCGCCGAATGCAGACACGGGGATCATTGTGCGGATCGGGAAGTGCTCCGCATACAACGTCCGGAATACCTGGGTGATCGCCGGCACCACCGACGCGGCGATCACCAACGTGCCCATGTGCGGCTTCTGGTCGAAACCCCAGTAGGTCATCGTGAGGTTACGTAGCTGCGCGGGACCGACAGGGCAGGTCGGCGCCCCGGCATGCCAGCTCTTACCGAGTTGCGCCGCGGTGACGGTCGTGGCATTGGCAACGAACACATCCGGGACGACGGCGGCTTGGCTCGTGGGCGACGGCGCGGGAGCGGGGTGGCCGATCGCCGTCGGTGGCGAGGCTGTCGGCCGACTCGGCGCTTTGGGCCGTGCGGATGGGCTCGTGCTCGCGGATGGGCTCGTGCTCGCGGAAGGGCTCGTGCTCGCGGAAGGGATGGTGCTCGCGGATCGGCTCGGTGTCGAGCTCGCCGCTGCCGGACTCAAGGCGACCGCCCCGGGCCGCGATGACGCCGGCGCTGGTGATGACGCCGCTGACGACGCGGGTGCGGCCGCGCTGGACACTGCGCTGTCACCTTTGTGGCTGCTCGTACATGCGGTGGTCAACAGGCCAATGATCATGACTGCGCCAAGCAGCGGCGTCCGCCTTGATCGGGTTTCGCGCTGGGTGGCTACCACGGGTTCAGGCTAGCCGGGGAGTTTACGCACCGGTGAGCAAAGTGCGACACAATCGATGACGTGAACCACGAGCACGATCTCATCGACACGATCGAGATGTACCTGCGGACCATCTTCGAGCTCGAGGAAGAAGGCGCGGTCCCGCTGCGCGCGCGGATCGCCGAACGACTCCTGCAAAGCGTCCCCACGGTGTCGCAGACGGTGGCCCGAATGGAGCGTGACGGTCTTGTCACGATCGACGGCGACCGCCGTCTTGAGCTCACCCCCGCTGGCCGGGCCATCGCGACCCGGGTGATGCGCAAGCACCGTCTCGCGGAGTGCTTGCTGGTCGACGTGATCGGCCTCGAATGGGAGCTCGTGCACGAAGAGGCGTGCCGCTGGGAGCACGTCATGAGTGAGGCGGTCGAGCGGCGGCTCCTTGATGTGCTCGGTCATCCGCAGGAGTCTCCCTATGGCAACCCAATTCCCGGTCTCGCCGAGCTGGGCGAAGGCACCGACGACGTCGAGTTCCGCGACGGCCTTATTGCATTGAGTGCGGTGCCTGAGAGCACAGACAACGTCATCGTGCGGCGCATCGGTGAGCCGCTGCAGTCCGACACCGCATTGTTGGTTCGGTTGCGTCGTGCGGGCATCCGGCCCAATATGCCGGTGCGCATCTCACGTGTGGGCGGCGAGCTTTTCGTCGGTCGCGAGGGCGACGCTGTTGCGTTCGGTGACGCCGTGACGTCGCATGTATTTGTGTCTACCGCCCCGTCGGTCGCCACCGCATCCTGACTTAGTCGAGCGGACCGTTCCATGGGGTCGGCGGCAAGCCATTGATCTGGCGTAAGAACTCGTTGTTGTACCAGTGGCCGAAGGCCACCATGTTCGCATCGCGCGGCAGAGTCAGCAGCCTCTCCATGCGACAGAAGTCATCAGCGTCATCCATGAGTTGGGTCAGCATTTCGAGGTCGTCGCCGAGACTCGCAGGTACCTGATACGTCAGATCGACCGTCGCGTCGCCCCGCTCGATGGCGGCATCGCGCTCCATGTCAGCGCGCAACGTGCTTGCCCCGAACCGGCGGCCGAGGATGTCAACGAGTTCGCGAAGCCGAGGTGGCAGTGCCACGCCGTTCGCGGATGTGCCGTTGGAGCGGATCGCCATCAGGGTGAATTCCCTGATGAGTTCGTCGTGATGCTCCCTGGCTCGCAGAAACAACCCGATGGGCATGCCAAGCAGTCGGACTGTATGCAGATCCGACTGGTCCAAGTGATGGGTGTATCGGCCGAGGATTGGACCACCGGTCATCGGCGTGCGACTCGCATGGATCCCATTTCACCACTGTCTTCGATGCTGTCGCGCGAGATTGGAGAACGACATGCGGGAGGGCCAGCTGAACTGGCCCTCCCGCATGTCGGGTTCAGCTACTTGAAGGCGTCCTTCACCTTTTCGCCCGCTTGCTTCAGGTTGCCGGCGGCCTTGTCCACCATGCCTTCGGCTTCCAAATCGCGATTGTTGGTTGCCCGACCAGCGGCTTCCTTGACGCTGCCCTTCGCGGTCTGCGCAGTGTTCTTCACCTTGTCGGTGGTACCCATCGGTACTCCTCCTCTGCCGCCCCAACTGCGGGGCGTGTCTTCATCTCGGTGCCGACCGTCGTACCCCGCGCGGGCCGCTCTATGCAGAGCTGGGTGACACGATCTTGGACGGTCGGCTCGCGTCCCCCCACCATTGCCGGGCTCGCGGCACGATCGGCGGAGCGGCCGCTCCGCTGCCCTGCGGCGGCCGTCTCCAGGCGCCGTCAAAGGGCGGTGGCCGTGACGACGGGATCGTTATGAGCCTCGTGTCAGCCGACGTCCGAGCCGATCTTCCTGCCGAACTGCCGGCCCAGGCGCATCCTGGTGACAGGGAGGTCACCATCGCGAAGATCGTCGTACTGGACACGTCGGCATTGATGTCAGACCCCGAGGGCATTTTCGAGGCCTTCCCGGGCGCCGACATGGTCATCCCGCTCACGGTCGTCCAGGAGCTCGATGGGCTGAAGAAGCGCCTCGACCCAGCAGGAGGGGCGGCCCGCGACGTTCTGCGTCGGATTGAAGGGCTGCGACTCGAAGCCGGGGGCGATCTTCGCAAGCCGCTCGAACGCCCCTACGGCGGCACGGTCCGGATGCAGGTGAACGGCATCCAGACGGCGCTGCTGCGCGAACAAGGCCTGTCCATCGACACCCCCGACAACAAGATTGTTGGCACCGCGCTCGGTCTCGCGATGGCCTCGCCGGACGCCGGGCCGGTGCTCGTCGTTTCCAACGACACCGCGCTGCGACTCACGGCCGCTGCAGTTGGGCTTGCCGCCGTCGAGCACAACCCGCTCGACCTCGCGCCGGCACTCGCGCGCCCTGATGGGTGGATCGCGCTCGACGCTGAGGTCGCGGTTGTCGACGCGTTGTTCGACTCCCATCAGGTATCCGTCGACAGCGTCGCGGGGGCAAGCGACCTTGCTGAGAACACATTCGCGGTGCTGCGCTCGGGCACCAGTTCGGCGCTCGCGCGGGTGCGCGCCGGAGAACTGCATCTACTCGAGAGCCTGGCGCCCGTATGGGGCCTTAAGGCGGCGAACAAGGAGCAACGCTTCGCTCTGGACTTGCTGCTGGACGACGAGGTCAAGGTCATCGTGCTCGACGGCCCTGCGGGCACTGGGAAGACGTTGTGTGCAGTCGCGGCTGCGTTGCACATGGTTGTCGAACAGCACAGGTTCGAGCGGTTGTCGGTGTACCGGCCGGTGATTCCGGTCGGTCACGCGGACCTCGGATACCTGCCCGGCACGTTGGACGAAAAGATCGACCCGTGGATGGCCGCGATCACCGATGCCGTCGCCGCGTTGTCGGGTGATGGCGCCGCCGCGAGTCGCCGCAGGCAAGACGGTGGCCGTGGGAAAGTTGCGCAGGATTCGCTCGACTACATCAAGGCGCAAGGCCTCCTCACGATGGAGTCGGTCACTCACCTTCGCGGCCGCACGTTGCACTCGACCTTCGTGCTGGTTGACGAAGCAATGAACCTTTCGCCGCAGGTCGGCAAGACGCTGCTGACGCGCATCGGCGCCGATTCCAAGATCGTGCTGACCGGCGACACCTCGCAGATCGATGCGCCGTTCCTGTCAGAGCAGACGAACGCGCTGACCGCTGTGGTGTCGGCGTTTAGCGGGCAGGCGTGCTTTGGTCACATCCGGTTGACCAGGGGCGAGCGCTCTCCCGTCGCGGAGCTGGCCGCCCGACTGATGTAGCACTCGGCACTTAAATCAGCCGACTGCCTCAGGTTGGTGGGCCGAATGGCCGAATCACTTGGTGCGGTGTGACGAGAGTTGCTTCACGGTGACTCGAGTGAAATTACAACCGTGTTATTCAGCGTGAACTCCGTCGTGCGCGCGAAATGTCTGTTGTTACGCCTGTTACTGGTGGGACTCAGAAAGCTATGGTCTGCCAGGAGTAAGGGCAATCGTCGAGTTGTGGAGGTTAGGTGCACCGCCTCCACTTTCGTGCATCTCGCTCGTCACCATCACGCTGGGCACGTCGCGCAGGTGTGGGGCTGACAACGCTCGTGGTTGTGGTCGGCGCGATTGGCGGTATCGCGTTGCCTGCGGCCGCTGCGAAGAAGCCGGTGATTCCGAGCCAATCGCAGGTCGACAAGGCGAATGCGGCTACGCAGGCGAAGGCAGCGCAGATCGGCCAGACCGAAGCGCAACTTGCTGCAGCCAATGCAAGCCTCGACAAGCTCAACAACCAGGTCGAGGTGGTCGTCGAGGCCTACGACGGTGCGATGGCGAAGGTCGACGCCGCGCAGCAGCAACTCGCGACGGCGCAGAGCAACCTTGCCGCCGCGAATAAGGCCCGCGACGACGCGCAGATACAGATGAACCAGTTTGCGGCTGCGAGCTATCGCGGCGCGGGCGGCCTCGACCGGCTTAGCGCGCTCATGACATCGGATTCACCTGGCGCGTTCCTTACTCGAGCGGCGACACTGTCGGCGTTGGCGCGTCACGAACAGTCCGTCATCTCGTTGATGACATCAACTCAGGATGCGCAAGCCTCAGCGCAGGATGCAGCGAATGCAGCGCTCGCCGATCAGCAAGTTCAGTTGCAGGCCGCCGCGAAAGCGAAGGATGCGGCCATCGCCGCGGTCAACGCCCAAGCTGGCCAGATTGCTGCGATCAACGCCAACCAGTTAGACCTCAACGCACAGCTCGCTGTCTTGCGAGGGACGGCAAAGGACCTCGCTACTGCGCGGGCGGCGGGCCTGAAGCGGCAGGCGGAAGAAGCTGCAGCGGCCGCAGCAGCTGCAAAGGCGGCGGCAGCACGGGCCGCGGCAGCGCGAGCCGCAGCGGCAGCAGCCGCACTCGCCGCACAGAAGCGGGCAGCGGCATTGGCGCAGCAACAGGCGGCCGCAGCCGCAGCACGCCAAGGCAGCAGCAGTGGCGGGAGTAGCAGCAGTGGCGGGAGTAGCAGCAGTGGCTACACCAACAATGGCGGCGGCATCGTGTCGCCCGGCGGCAAATCGATTTCGACGCCGGCCCAGCGGCAGGGCGCCATCGCGTTCGCCGAGTCGCAGATCGGCGTCTGGTACCGCTGGGCTGGCGCCGGCGAGGTTGGTCCGACCGTGACGTCGACCGGGGTTCAGAAGGTGCCCGGCTACGACTGCTCAGGGCTTACCATGCAGGCCTTTGCGGCGGTCGGTATTTCCCTCGCCCACTACACCGGCGCTCAGTGGGACGAGGGGCTGCACGTGTCGCAAGCTCAACTACAGCCCGGCGACCTCGTCTTCTTCGCAACCAACACCAATGACCCGAGCACGATTCACCACGTGGGCATCTACATCGGTAACGGTCAGATGGTCGACGCACCGGCAACGGGTGAGCAGATCGGCATCCACAATGCATTCCGCCCCGACTACATCGGCGCAGTCCAGCTGTAAGTAGCTTCAGTGCTGAAGGTTCTTCCACCGCGCACGCGACGCGAGAATCTCGACTTCTGCTTCGGCCCGGTCGGTCCACGTTGCGCCCTCGACCGACTTCCCTGGCTCGAGGTCTTTGTAGACCTCGAAGAAGTGTTGGATCTCGAGCCGGTCGAACGGCGGGACGTCGTTGATGTCGCGTAGGTGGCCATGCCGCGGGTCTGTCGCGGGCACGCAGAGGACCTTGTCGTCGCCGCCCTTTTCATCCGTCATCCGGAACATGCCGATCGCGCGGCACTTGATCAGACAGCCGGGAAAGGTCGGCTCGTCGACGAGTACGAGTGCGTCGAGCGGGTCACCGTCGTTGCCGAGGGTGTCGTCGATGAATCCGTAGTCGGACGGATAGCGCGTCGCCGTAAACAGCATCCGGTCGAGTCGAATCCGCCCGGTCTCGTGATCGAACTCGTACTTGTTGCGATGACCCTTGGGGATCTCGATCGTGACGTCGAACTCCATCGCGCTCCCCGCTCATGGCGAAACCGTCAGCAACTTGTCGTTCGTTAGTGTCGCGCATATGACGGGCGGACGCAGACGCAGGCACCGCGTGCTGCGCATCGCACTCGTGGTCGCCTTGGTTGTGGTGGCGGCTGCGGTCGGCGGCGTTGCCCTGTACGCATCGACGTCGCAAGACTCAGGCGGGACGTCGGCAGCGGGCGCCGCGACGACGCCGGCTGTTGTCACTTCGGAGCCCTCGGTCACAACGAGCCTCGCGCCGGCCGCGAGTCCGCCTGCCGCGTTGGCTTCGCCTTCGCCGGCGGTGCCCGCTCTTTGGGAACGCGCACCTTCGCCTGCGGCTTCGGTGCTGCAGCCGGCGCCGCTTTCCGGGGCCCGTGATCCTTCTATGGCCGGGCTGGCAGCGACACTTGCTCCGCTGCTTGGCGACCGCGCGTTTGCTGGCGACGATGTCGCGATGCTGGTCGCCGACGCTGCGAGTGGGCGGGTGCTGTTCGACCACGACGGTGCGGACGGCGTGCCTCCTGCCTCGACCGCGAAGCTCGCGGTCGCGGTGGCCGCGTTGCAGGTTCTCGGGCCGGACGCGCACCTGACGACTCGCGTCGTGCAAGGCAGCCGGCCGAGCCAGGTCGTGCTCGTTGGCGGCGGGGATCCGACGCTGTCGGGGCCCGCCGCGGTCGGGCCACTCAGCCCTGGCTACCCGACACCGGCGAGCCTCGTGACGCTTGCGCAACTAACGGCTGCGCAGTTGCACGCGCGCGCGATCACCACCGTCACCCTTGGCTACGACGCATCCTTGTTCGTTGGGGCGCCGCTCGCGCCCGGCTGGAAGCCGAACTACCAAACCGAGGGCGACATCGCTCCCGTGTCGGCGCTCGAAGTCGACGAGGGACATCCCAATCCGGCTCTGGCCGCGACCGCCGCCGACCCGGCGGCCGTCGCGGCGGCTGAGTTCGCCGACTTGCTGACCAGCGACGGGGTGACCGTCATCGGCGTGCCGACCTCCGGCCACGCCGTCCCGGGGAAAGCGGTGATTGCCAGCGTCGCGTCGCCGCCGATGTCTGAACTCGTGCAGCGAATGTTGGGCCGCAGTGACAACGACCTCGCCGAGGCGCTTTCGCGTCAAGTCGCGATCGCGACTGGCCACCCGGCAAGCTTCGCCGGTGGAGTCGCGGCAGTACAGGCCGCGATCGCCAGTCAAGGTGTCGATCCGGCTGGACTCGCGACCGTCGATGCAAGTGGCCTCTCGCGGCTCGACCGCGTTAAGCCAGCCACGCTTGTTTCACTGTTGCGCCTCGCCGTCGACCCAGGTCATTCGCAGCTCACCCCCATTCTCGCCGGGCTGCCGGTCGCGGGGTTCTCCGGAACTTTGAGTGGTCGCTTCGGTGGTCCGGCCGCGGCCGGCGCGGGGGTGATCAGGGCAAAGACCGGCACGTTGGACGGCGTCGTCACACTCGCCGGGTACCTCCAGGACAGCAGCGGCGCGACGTTGGTGTTCGCGACGATCGTCACCGGTGTTGCCAAGACGGCGAACGCTACCACCGAGGAGGCGGTCGACCGACTGACAGCGAGTCTCGTACCGTAGGGCTATGACCGACACCCTGCGGCTCGTCGACTGGGATCTTGCCACCGCGACGGCCAGCAGGTTCGCGCCGCGAGGTCCGAGCGTGACCAGGCCAGAGGCGTTCGACGCCGTCCGACAGCTGCGGCTGCTGGCGGTCGAGGCCGAGGATCACGTGGCCGCGTTTACCGGGCTATCCGCGCCGCACCCGCATGAGCCCGCGTTTGTCGCGGATCGCACCGCCTGGATCGAAGGCAACGTGGGCGGGTTCCAGGTAGTGATGCAGCCGTTGCTCGACAAGATGGCTGCGAAGCAGGCCGGCAAGGTTGGGGCGCCGGTCGTCAGTGCGCTCGGGTCTCGGGTGACCGGGATGCAGGTCGGTCTCTTGCTCGCTTACCTTTCAGGCAAGGTACTCGGACAGTACGAGTTGTTCCTGCCGCCCAAAGATGGCCAGGCGCGCGACGGTCGGCTGACCCTGGTGGCGCCGAACATCGTCGCCGCAGAACGCCAACTCGACGTCGACCCCCGCGACTTTCGGCTGTGGGTCTGCGTGCATGAGGTAACGCATCGCACGCAGTTCACCGCGGTTCGGTGGCTGCGGGCGCACCTGCACGACGAGATCAGCGCATTCCTGCTAGCGAGCGACCTTGATCCGTCCGCGATGCTCGCCCGATTGCGCGACGTCGGCGAAGCGGTGCGCGACAACATGCGCCGGCACGGGACGCCTACAGGCGGCGATGAAACTGAGGGCTTGAGCTTCCTCGAGGCGGTGCAAAACCCTGAGCAGCGCGCGATCCTCAACCGGCTGACAGCGGTGATGACCCTGCTCGAGGGGCACGGCGAGTACGTGATGAACGGCGTCGGGCCATCGGTGATCCCGAGTGTCGAGGAGATCGGCGCGAAGTTTGCCGAGCGCCGGCGCGGCCAAGGTCCGGCTGACCGCATCGTCCGCAAGCTGTTCGGGCTCGACATGAAGGCCAAGCAGTACGCCGACGGCGCGGCGTTCGTTCGCGCGGTAGTCGAACGGGCCGGGATGTCGGCGTTCAACCGGGTCTGGACGTCGCCGAACACCCTGCCGACCAAAGCGGAAATCGCCAAGCCGGAGTTGTGGATGTCCCGCGTGCTGCGGGCCACCGTTGGAGACTGAGATCGAACGTCGACCACCCGGCCCAACTGTTGCGGTTGCCACCGTCCGGTGTGCGGTCCGTGAAGCCCTTGCCGGGCTCGACGTTGACTCATTGGTGCTGGTCGCCTGCAGTGGCGGCGCCGACTCTGTTGCGCTCGCCGCCGCAGCCGCTTTCGAGGCGCCGCGGCTTGGCCTTCGGGTGGGCGGCGTCACTGTCGACCACGGGCTGCAACCAGGCTCGCCTTCTCGAGCGGCGACGGTTGCCGCCTTGCTGACCGGGATTGGGCTCGAGCCGGTCGAAGTGGTCGCGGTCGATGTCTCCGCGCGTCCCGGCGGTCCTGAGGCGGCTGCCCGCGCGGCGCGTTACGGCGCGCTCGATGGGGTGGCAGACCGGCTCGGAGCCAGCGCGGTTCTGGTCGGTCACACTCTCGACGACCAAGCAGAGACCGTGCTGCTCGGTCTCGCCCGTGGCTCAGGGACGCGGTCGTTGGCCGGCATGGCCGCCGTCAGTGGCAGCCCCGTCGGCAGCAGTCCAGTCGGGACGGGCGCGACGGACGCCCGCTATCGGCGTCCCCTCTTGGCGGTTGAACGGGCCGTGACGTTAGCCGCATGCGCTGACCTCGGGCTGCCGGTGTGGGACGACCCACACAATGGCGACCCGTCATTTGCCCGGGTGCGGGTGCGTTCGGAGGTGTTGCCGGTGCTCGAGGCGGCGCTCGGACCAGGAGTGGCTGCGGCACTTGCCCGCACTGCTGAGCTCGCCCGCGACGATGCGGACGCCCTCGACCAATGGGCGGCAGGCAGCTACGCCGAAATGGCGGACGTCGACGGGTCGCTCGACGTTGACTCATTGGTGCTGGTCGCCTGCAGT
>DASRZB010000136.1:0-5063 GCA_035653855.1 Acidothermaceae bacterium
CAGCCGGGTCCGGCTGTGTAAGGGCGCATATAACGAGCCAGCGTCTGTCGCCCACAAGGACCGAAGCGCGGTCGACCTCTCGTACGTGCGGTGCCTGCGAATTCTCATGCGGGGCAAGGGTTATCCGATGGTCGCGACTCACGATCCTCGTCTTGTTGCCGTCAGCGGCGTGATGGCTGTCCAAGCAGGCCGCTCAAAGGGTGAGTACGAGTATCAGATGTTGTTCGGTGTCAGGCCCGACGAGCAGCGTCGGCTGGCTGCGCGTGGTGAGAAGATTCGCGTGTACTTGCCGTACGGCACGCAGTCATATCCGTACCTCATGCGCAGGCTGGCCGAACGGCCCGCCAATCTTGCGTTCTTCCTTCGAGCGGTAGCGAGCAAACGCTAGTGCGGTTACGAGCAAGGGATGAGTGAGCAGATGATCGCGGTGATTGGTGCGGGCAAGATGGGGGAGGCGTTGGTCTCCGGGCTGCTCAAGGCAGGCGCTAGCCCCGACGACCTCATCATCACCGAACGCTACGAAGAGCGGGCGCACGAACTCTCGCAGCGCTATGGCGTGAAGTCGGTGAGCAATGCTGACGCCGCCAATCAAGCGGAAACCATCGTGCTCGCGGTCAAGCCGCAAGACATGGAAGCGCTGCTAGCCGAGCTCGCACCCGTTGTCACCCCTGACCGCCTGATCGTGACGATTGCGGCCGGCATCACGACGGCGGCGATCGAACGGCGCCTTGTCGCCGGCGTCCCGGTAGTAAGAGTCATGCCGAACACTCCGGCGCTGGTGGGCGAGGCCATGAGCGCGGTGGCCCCTGGCGCGCATGCGTCGGCGGAACACCTCGACCGGGCCGAGGCGCTCTTTCGACCCGTCGGCAGGGTGGTCCGACTTCCCGAGTCGCAGCTCGACGCCGTGACTGCGCTTTCGGGCAGCGGCCCGGCATACGTCTTCTACTTGGTCGAGGCGATGACCGATGCAGGCATCCTGCTAGGTCTGCCGCGCGCTGTCGCGCACGAGCTGATCGTGCAGACCGTCTACGGCGCAGCTGTGATGCTGCGCGAAACGGGTGAACACCCGGTGGCGTTGCGAGAAGCCGTGACCTCGCCGGCGGGGACCACTATCTCGGCGATCCGTGAGCTTGAGAACCACGGCGTTCGGGCCGCGTTCCTGGCCGCTCTTGAAGCGGCCCGCGACAGGTCGCGCGAACTCGCCGGCGAGTAGTGCGCGGGGCCGACCGGCTGATTTCTTCACTACTGTGGAATCTATGCATCCGCTTACCGTCGTATGGTCCGATGAGCTTGCGGCCTACGACTTCGGCCCGCATCATCCGCTCAACCCGGTGCGTCTCGTGTTGACCATGGAACTCGCGCGCGCACTTGGCGTCCTCGACGCATCGAACGTGACGATGATCGAGCCGGAGCCGTGTGATGATTCGACGCTCGAACTCGTACACACCAAGGCGTTTCTCGAGGCAGTCAAAGCCGAAGTCGGCAACGTCACGTTCGGCCTTGGCACACCGGATGTTCCGGTTTTCGACGGAATGCATGCTGCCTCGGCCCGGGTCGTTGGTGCGACGCTAGCAGCTACTCGCGCCGTCTACGAAGGGCGTGCAATGCACGCCGTCAGTGTGGCGGGTGGCTTGCATCATGCGATGCCCGCTGCTGCGTCTGGGTTTTGCGTGTACAACGATCCCGCAGTCGCCATCGCGTGGCTGCTGGCGCAGGGTGTGAAACGGGTCGCGTACGTCGACATCGATGTTCATCACGGTGATGGTGTAGAGGCCGCGTTCTACGACGATCCGCGGGTGCTGACGATCTCGGTGCATCAAAGCGGCCGGACGCTCTTTCCCGGTACCGGGTTTCCCCATGAGTCGGGCGGTCCGCGCGCGGGCGGCCACGCGGTGAATGTGGCCTTGCCGGCCGGAACCAACGACGCAGGTTGGCTGCGCGCGTTCCACGCCGTCGTCCCACCATTAGTGCGCAGCTTCGAGCCCGAGATTCTGGTCAGCCAGCACGGCTGCGACAGCCATCGGCTCGACCCGCTTGCTGAGCTGGCCCTGACTGTCGACGGGCAACGCGCGGCGCACGCGGCCCTCCACGACCTTGCTCACGAGACCACCGGCGGCCGATGGGTGGCGGTCGGGGGTGGGGGGTACGCGCTGGCGCAGGTGGTGCCCCGCAGCTGGACCCACCTCCTCGCGATCGCCGCGGGCGCACCGATCGATCCGACGACTCCGACGCCAGCGTCCTGGCAGGCGGATGCGCGGGCACGCACCGGCGGCCCTGCGCCGGAGTCAATGACCGACGGTGGGTCCGGCGACTATCGGAGCTTCGACCAAGGCCACGACCCCGGCGATGCAGTCGACCGGGCGATCATGGCGACGATGACTGCCACATTTCCAGCGCACGGGCTCCTCATCGGTGGTTTCGGGTGACCGCCCGCGCTGAGTTGCTCGAATACCTTTCAATGGCTCGGATCGCCGGCCCGGTGGCGACGCCGCGCGAGGCCAATCTGGCGAACTATCGGCTGATGGCTGCACGCGATCCCGAATACCTCTTTGGTCTGGCGCCGCGTGGGGCTTGGACCTTCGACGGCGTTCTGGCCTTGATGGCGCAGCGGTGTGGGGTCTCACCGGATCCGCTCTATGACTCCGGCGCCGACACGATCGACGCAGCGTTGACCGTCGAGCGTCTTGAAGCGATGGCTGGGCAGCTGCGCACGGCTGCAGCGAGGAAGGCTCGCGTTCTGGTGGCCACTGGACATCCGACCGGCGTGCTCGTCGTCCATCTCGAGATCGCCCGAGCACTCGCGTCCGCCGGCTGCACGCTACTGACGCCGCCCGCTGTGTGGGAGCACGTCGACTACGCGGGGCGGATGCACGAGCGCCATGTTCGGGATGTACTCGGGGTCAGCGTGGCGAGTCAGGGAGCGAACCTGCTGCACACCCACTCGCCAACTCCGATGGAGTTGATGCTGCGCGCCCTTACCGACCAAGGAGAGGCCGCACCGGATCTCGTGGTTGCCGACCACGGCTTTGCGGGTGCGGCAGGTCGGGCCGGTGTTGCGTGCGTCGGCTTCGCCGACTCCAATGATCCGGCGCTGTTCGTCGGCGAGGCCGAAGGCGACGTCGGGGTCTGCGTGCCGCTGGACGACAACGTCATGCCGCACCTGTACGCGCCTCTGACCAGCTTCCTGTTGGCGACCGCGTTCGGATAGCGGCCCTGCAACATCGAACCTGTAGGCGCTATGACGGCTAACTCTCGACCATAGCCTGAGGTTTGGGGTTTCCGTCACCGACCGTTGCCGATTCCGCCGCCAACGCTCCACGGGGTGGCGTGCGACTGGTCTAAAACCGCCTCGGAGGACCAGCCCTTCCCCACTGGCCCCAACATCGCTACCCTCGGTCACGCACGTGCGTGATCGTCTGCCGGTGGGGAAGCCGGCACCCGTCGCGTGCTGAGAGTTCGGTGCGTCATGGGTGCAGTTGAACGGCCGCGCGACAAGGCGTTGGCCGAAGTGCGGTTCCTCACCGTCGCGGAGGTCGCCGCGCTCATGCGCGTGTCGAAAATGACCGTGTATCGGCTGGTGCATTCGGGAGAGTTGCCCGCGGTTCGCGTCGGGCGGTCATTCCGGGTCCCAGAGCAGGCAGTCCACGATTACCTGCGTGACGCCTTCATCGAGGCTGGCTGACCGACCCTGCGTGCCTGACCGGGTTAGGCTTCGGGCACAGCTGGTTGGTACGGGGCCGTCGTAGCTAAGTCGAACGTGGGCACAGGCCCCAGGGAAAGTGGGTTCGGTCGTGGGTTCGGTCATCAAGAAGCGCCGCAAGCGGATGGCGAAGAAGAAGCACCGCAAGCTACTGAAGCGCACGCGCGTTCAGCGACGCAACAAGAAGTAGCTCGTTAGTTGGGCAGCTGCAGTTAGTTCGGGAGCTGCGACAGCACGGTCGCGAAGTTCAGCATCCGACTGACCGGGTCGCCGGTCGACGCTGGGCTGGCCGATGCCGCAAGCTGTGACCGAAGCGCGGTCGCAGACGGGACGACGGTGGGTGCCGCAGCTGCCGGCGCCGTAGCCGTGACGGTCGCGGTGGTTGCAACGTGCTGAGTCACGGTGGTGACCTTGGGCGCGGCCTTGACCGCGGCAGGCTTCACGGCGGCCGGCTTCACGGTCGCGGGCTTGGCAATTGTCTTGACCGGTGCCGGCGCCTTCGGGGCGACTGGCGCGGTCGTGACGGTCACCGGGCGGCGGAAGTCGACGACGACCCACAGCACCGGGCACCCGCAGGAGGGATAGATCGACGTCGCGGAGCCGACGCCCATCTGCGTATACCGCGGGTCAAGGATGTTGGCCTTGTGCTCGGGGCTGTGCATGAACGCGTTCTGCACGGTGGGGACGTCGCCAGCCATGCCGACGTTCTCCCCAAGGACGGTCCAGTTGGTGACCTGCGTTCGCACGGCGGGGTTGTGGGAGAGCACCCCGGCGGCGGCGAGCTTGTTCGCCCACGCCTGGGCGACCGCGTCGAGCTGGGCATTCTCGGTAAGTGCAGGAAGACCCGCAGAGACGCGGGCGGTGTTTGTCGCGGTGGCCAGATCGCCAGCAGGGCTGGCTAGAGCAGAGCCGGCGAAAGCGGCTGAGCCCACGAGCGCTGTCACTGTCAGTGATAGAGCTGCGACCCATCTAGCCGTACGACGAACACGGAGAGTGGTCATGGTTTATAGGTCGGCGACCCCCGCAAAACGCTTGAACGGCAAAGGGGACAAACCGGATATGCCCTCGCAACATCACCCTGACGGCCTACTGACAGGGGCGGCTTAACCTAAACGACGTGACCAATACCGAATCTTTGAGCGTGCTGCCGTCTGATCCGCAGCCTCGCGTCGTACTGTTCAGCCGGCCCGGCTGCCATCTGTGCGACGCCGCGCGTGCCGTGGTGGACAAGGTCACGGCCGAATTCGGCGAGCGCTACACCGAGACAGACATCACGCTGGACCCGCGGGATTTGAGCGCGTACGGCGATTCGATCCCTGTTGTGGAGGTCGACGGCATCCAGGTCGACTTCTGGCGGGTCTCA
>DASRZB010000137.1:0-7856 GCA_035653855.1 Acidothermaceae bacterium
GTCGTGGTGGGCATTGTCAACAGCTGATGTTGGCAGTCAGGTGATCGCGCTCGAACGCATCGCCCGGCGCGTGGCTGCGGCCCAGGTGGCCGTGTTGGCGCAAGCTGATCGGTCCGGGATCGCTGACCAAACTGGCGCCTCATCAACTGCAGTGTGGTTGCACAACGCCACCGACGTGCCCGTTGGTGTGGCTCGGGCACGGCTTGTGTTGCACCACGCGTTGGCGAGGCGGCCCTTGGTCGACAGTGCATTCAGCGCCGGTGACATCGGGCAGGATGCCGCAACGGCCGTGTGCTCGGCCATCGACATGCTGCCTGGCGGCGTTCCGGCGGCGTTGAACACCGAAATCGAACACCTGCTGGTGGATACAGCGCGCGATGAAGGAACAAAGGCAGTCGTTCAACGGTCGAACGAGATCGCGAACCGGTTCGACCCCGACGGCTTCGAGCAGCAGGAAGCGATGGTTCGCGATCGCCGCTTCCTGCAGATCGTCCGGAAGCCCGACGGGACGCTCACCCTGCGTGGGTGTCTTGATAAGGAATCCGCAGCCCTCGCACTCGCCGTGCTCGACCCGTTGGCGGCGCCGCTGCCCATGGTTGACCGCAGGCCTGATGAGCGCTCGGCTGAGTCCCGCTATGCGGACGCGCTCGTCCAGGCCCTCCAGCTTGCCACGTCTGCATTGCCCGGGGTGCGCGGCGAGCGCCCGCACATGTTTGTGACGACCACTCTCGAGTCGCTGCAGCGCCAGGTCGGCAGCGCGCTCGGCAGTCTCGAGGGCGGCCATCTGATCAGCAGGGGCGCACTCCGCAGGATCGCGTGCGACGTCAACGTGATCCCCGTCGTCCTTGGCACCGCGGGTCAACCGCTGGATATCGGCCGCAGCACGCGCATCGTGCCGCTCGGTCTAAGACGTGCCGTGGTCGCGCGCGACGGAGGCTGCGCATTCCCGGGGTGCGACCGCCCGCCGTCGTGGTGTGACGCGCACCACATCATCCATTGGGCCGATGGCGGCGACTCCTCGCTCTGCAATCTCGTACTGCTCTGCGGCCACCATCACGAGCGCATGCACGGCGACCACTGGACTATCGAGATGATCGACGAACGGCCGTGGTTCGTACCGTCCACGTGGCTCGACCCGGAACAGCGACCCCGCCAGAACGGTCGCTACCGCGTGCGTGAAGTCGACCCGTAACCAAGTGCTGGAGTTACTTTGTCGGGGCTGTCCTCGGCGTGTTAGCTATCCGGCGTACAGCTCGACCACTGCGCCTAGACGACCGCGCCGTCGTCGGGGTCGGAGTCACTCGGTCGGTCTTCGCGCATCATCGCGACGAGCCCGATGAAACCGCCGACCACGAAAAGGACGCCGAGAAAGACCGCGTCCGGCACGCTGTCCCAAAACGCGCGGCCGACAATGAGCACAACGCCCACCAGGATCGCGGCAAGTGCCCAGCGAGTACCGCGCCGAAGTCTTGGCAGCGGCGGCGGCGGGCCCGGCACGAAGTGTTCGTCAAGGATCGACAACGGGTCGTACTCGCCGCTCGATGTGGCCGCGGTGCTGCCCGACGTCCCGGCATCAACGCTTGGGTCGACGGGCCGCACGATGCGGCGAGGGACCGGTGACTGGTCGGTCGGATCCTGGGTTGCGGTGTAAAGGCTTTCGATGGACGACGGTCGGCGGCGGTCAGAGCCGTCGCCCGATGCGGCGGCGTCGGAGTCCGGTGGCAGGTCCTCGGCGAGCGGCCACGGACCAGCCCCGACGGTCGCCGGCAGGTCAAAGCCAGCCACGATCTGCGCCCACACGTCATCGGTCGAGTCGCCGCCAAGAGGCCCGCTGTCGATGTGGTTGCCTGATTCGTCTTCGGTCAGCCCCTCGCCGTCCGCACGTCCGTCGCCTAATCCGCTGTCTAATCCGCTGTCCAGCTGGTCTGGCGTTGCCGCGGCGATCAGATCGGGTCGGTCTCCGTGCACGTTCAGGAGTGTTGTCGCGCGATCGTGGTGCCGGCGATCGACCCACAGCCGGTCGCGCGGCCTCTCGGGGAGGTGTACCTCGAGATAGCCGCCCAACTGGCCGGTGCTCGGGACGACATAGGCCGCGATTCCTTCGGCGCGCAGCGCTTCGAGCATTGCGTCGGCCAGCCGAGGATCAAGATCGGCAAGCGGAACGTAATGACGAGCGACGAACCCGTTGTCGCGACCTGGCATACATCAATCCTGCATGAGAAATGGAACGGCTGCGCTGACACGCCGGACTTATCCCAAGTATCCCGATGCGCGCAGCGTCCGGGGGCCTCGTGACTCCGGCGGTGGAACCGTACTCCTGGTGGACTATCGGCGCGGAGGCCGGGCAGCGGTATGGTGCGCCAAGGACGAGTCAGGTGTGGCAGGTGTGGCTCGTCACGCGAAGGGACCCGGTGTTGTAGGTGTTCTATTGGTTCCTCAAATGGACGCTGGGGGCTAGCCTGCGGCTGATCTTTCGGCCCAAGGTGGTTGGCGTCGAGAACGTCCCCACGCATGGCGCCGCGATCATCGCGAGCAACCACCTCTCCTTCTCCGACTCCTTCTTCGCCCCGCTGGTGATTCCGGGCCGCAAGGTCACGTTCATGGCCAAGGCCGAATACTTCAATCGCCGTGGCATCAAAGGCACGTTGAGTCGCTGGTTCTTCAGCGGGATCGGGCAACTGTCGGTCGACCGCTCGGGCGGCAAGGCCAGCGCCTCGGGATTGAGCACCGGCCTTAGCGTGCTCCAGGCGGGGGAGTTGCTCGGCATCTATCCCGAGGGCACTCGGTCGCCAGATGGCCGGCTGTATCGCGGCCGTACCGGAGTCGCGCGCATGGTGCTCGAGGCGGGCGTGCCGGTGATCCCGTGCGCCATGGTCAACACCGACAGGTTGCAGCCGCCCGGCCACCTCGTGCCGAGGGTGATCCGTCCCGAGGTGCGGTTCGGCAAGCTGCTCGACTTCTCGCGCTACAAGGGTATGGAGTCGGATCGGCTGGTGCTCCGCGCGATTACCGACGAAATCATGTACGAGCTCATGCGCCTGTCTGGGCAGCAGTACGTCGATATTTACGCGACCAAGGCGAAAGAGGAGCTAAAGGCGCGCGGCAAGCAGGCTGCTGATCACCAGGACGGCGACGCGCCGCAGATCGCCCGCTCGGCCTGACTCACCACTGGCCCGCCTCGCGCGCTCGCACGAAGGGTCGGGCCGGTAGGCTGACGGCCGCTGTCGCTGTGGGCGACGGCTTCCCGGATCCGTTGGAGGAATCGAGCCATGCGAGTCGGAGTGCTCACCGGCGGCGGCGACTGCCCCGGCCTTAACGCTGTCATTCGGGCCGTCGTTCGCAAGGGCATCGAGGACTACGGGTACGAATTCGTGGGGTTCCGTGATGGCTGGCGTGGTCCTATCAACGCCGACACCGTTCCGCTCGGCATCCCGCAGGTTCGCGGCATCCTGCCTCGGGGCGGCACGATCCTCGGTTCATCGCGTACCAACCCGGCGAAGATTGACGGCGGCTTCGACACGATTGCCGCCAACTTCGGAAAGCTCGGTATCGATGCCCTCGTCGCGATCGGCGGTGAGGACACACTTGGAGTCGCGACCGAACTCGACGCTCGTGGTCTTAAGGTGGTCGGCGTCCCGAAGACCATCGACAACGACCTGTCCGCCACCGACTACACGTTTGGCTTCGACACCGCGGTCAACATCGCGACCGAGGCCATCGACCGCCTGCACACGACGGCCGAATCGCATCACCGGGCACTGATCGTTGAGGTCATGGGCCGCCACGCAGGTTGGATCGCCCTGCACGCGGGCATGGCGGGCGGCGCGAACGTGATCTTGATACCGGAGATCCCGTTCGACATCGAGCAGGTCTGCGCCTACATCGAGCACCGGTTCCAGAGCCACTACGCGCCGATCGTCGTGGTTGCCGAGGGTGCGACGCCAGCTGAAGGGACGATGGAGGTCGCGACTGGCGACCTCGACGCTTTTGGTCACGTGCGCTTGGGCGGCATCGGTCAGCGGCTGGCCGATGAGATCGAGAAGCGCACCGGCAAAGAGGCGCGCACGACGGTGCTCGGCCACATCCAGCGCGGTGGCACGCCGACCGCGTTCGACCGGGTGCTCGCCACGCGATTCGGGCTGCACGCGATCGACGCTGTCCACGACGGCAACTTCGGCATGATGGTCGCCCTTCGCGGCACCGACATCGTGCTCGCCAAGCTTGCCGAGGCGACCGGTGAACTGAAGACCGTACCGGCCGAGCGCTACGCCGAAGCCCAAGTTCTGTTCGGCTAAGCGTTTCTGCGGCTAAGGCCGAAACCGCAGCCCGGTAGACTCCGCAGGTGCAGGAAATCGACTCGTGGCGTGCTCTCCATGTTGCTCAGGTGCCGGTCTGGCCTGACCAACAGGCGCTGCGTGGCGTGGTCGAGCAGTTGGAGCAACTGCCACCCCTCGTCGTCCCGGAGGAATGTGACCGCCTCCGGTCGCGGCTCGCCGACGTCGCCAAGGGCGAAGCGTTCCTCTTGCAGGGCGGCGACTGTGCCGAGACCTTCGCCGATGCCACCGTCGCCAAGGTCCGCGACAAGATCAAGATCTTGCTGCAGATGGCGGTCGTGCTGACCTACGGCGCAAGCGTGCCGATCGTGAAGGTCGGCCGCATGGCGGGGCAGTACGCCAAGCCGCGGTCGAAGAACACCGAGTTCATCGATGGCGTCGAGCTCGACAGCTACCGCGGTGACGCCGTCAACTCGATCGAGCGGACGCCGGCGGCTCGGGTCCCGGATCCGGCGCGGCTCCTTGAGGCCTACCACCGCGCAGCCGCAACGCTGAACCTGATCCGCGCCCACGCGACGGGCGGCTTCGCCGATCTGCGCAAGGTGCATTCATGGAACTCCGACTTCGTGGGTCGAAGCCCGGCCGGGCAGCGCTACGAGTCGATCGCGATGGACATCGATCGTGCGCTGTCGTTCATGCAGGCATGTGGTTTCGATCTCGACCGGGCGGACGTCGCGCATCAGGTCGAGTTGTTCTCCAGCCACGAGGCGCTGCTGCTCGACTACGAGGCTGCCTTAACGAGGTGGGACGACGACCGGTCGGCGTACTACGACCAGTCCGCGCACCTGGTCTGGGTGGGGGAGCGAACCCGCGCACTCGACGGTGCCCACGTGGAATTCGCGCGTCAGATCGCGAATCCGATCGGCGTGAAGCTCGGTCCGACGACGTCACCCGACGCGGCCGTCGCCCTTGTCGACAAGCTCGACCCTGACCGCCGTCCCGGCCGTTTGATGTTCGTGACCCGCATGGGCGCAGAACGGGTGCGCGACGTGCTGCCGCCGATCATTGAGAAGGTGACGGCGTCCGGCGCTGAGGTCGTGTGGAGCTGCGATCCCATGCACGGCAACACGATCGAGTCCGCGAGCGGTTACAAGACGCGGCACTTCGACGACATCGTGGAGGAGGTCACCGGCTTCTTCGAGGTTCATCACGGTCTCGGCACAGTGCCCGGAGGCCTGCACGTCGAGCTGACTGGCGAGGACGTCACCGAGTGTCTGGGTGGCGGTGATGACATCGTGGACGCCGATTTGTCCGGTCGGTATGAGACCGCGCTCGACCCGCGGCTGAATGTTGGTCAGTCGCTCGAGCTCGCGTTCTTGGTTGCGTCGATGCTCCAAGACGGACGCCGCGACCGTAACTGATCCGTCGACCTGACCGCATTCGGTGGATTAGCGGGTTTTGAGGCTCGGCCGATCGGTTGCACTTTCAGCATCGCCCTCAAGGTTTGTGCGCGCGGCGAAACAATCAGCCCACGTACGCCGATACGGGGGAAGCTCATGAAGCTTGTTCGTCCGGGGATTGTTCTGACGAGCCTTGCGCTCGCTATAGGTGTACCTCTGGGTGCTGGCGCAGCAGCGTCCAGTTCCGGCGTCCACCCGACCAACGCCGAGATCACTGGCAGCGTTGTCGACTCGAGTAGCCACCCGCTGACGGGTATCTGCATCTCCGTCCTCGACTCGAGTGGGAACACGGCGAGTTTCGGGCAAACGACGGCAGCCGGAACCTACGACATCATCGGGATCGCGCCTGGGTCGTACATGGTCACCTACCAGGACTGCAACCGATCGACCGGCCCGAACGTCCAGCCGCAGTACTACGACAACACCCAGGTCTACGCGTCTCGGCAAGTCATGACGCTTGCGGCGGGCCAGACGAAGGCTCTTGATACGCAGACCATGCATGTCGGCGCGCAGGTCTCGCTGCACCTAAGCGACTCGCAGGGCAACCCGGTGTCGGGCATCGAGGTGGCAATGGAGACACCAAGTGCCCCAACGTACTTGCCGAACTTCGACAGCCTTGCGCGCTCGGACTCGTCCGGCAACATCACGTTCGTCGGGCTGTATCCGGTTCCGTACACGCTGGAGTACGAGTCGTGCCCGCACATCTGGTGCGCGGTGGTGGGCTACTACCCCAACGACCCATCGAACAGGCCGTCGACAGTGCAACCGATCGTGGGCACGCCCACGAACCTGGTTGACACCCTCGACCTCCCGGTGGTCGAGATCAGCGCCACTTCGCTGACGGCATCGCCGATGTCGGCCACCGTTGGCCAGCCTGTGACGCTGACGGCCACAGTCGGCAACCCTGACGGAACAACCTCGGATGGTTACGTGGAGTTCATGGTCGGGACCACAAACCTTGGAACCATGTGGGTTGGAGCAGGATCGAGCACCGCGGCCCTGACGACCACAGCTCTTCCCCTTGGTGCCGCCGTTGTTCAGGCGACTTATCAGTCCGACGGAATCGACGTGACCAGTAGCGCTGCGGCGGTCACAGTTACCGTCGCCGCAGTCTCCACAGGTGGTGGCGGTTCGAGCGGTGGCGGCTCAAGCAGCGGCTCAGGCGGCGGCGGTGCCGCTGCTCCGGTTGTTACGGGTGCGCCCGTGACCCGACTGGCTGGAACCGATCGGATCGCCACAGCTGTCGCCGTTTCGCAGAACTCATTCCCGACCGGCAACGCGGGTGCCGTTGTTCTCGCGCGCGCCGACGACTACCCCGACGCACTTGTCGGTGGACCGCTCGCGGCAGCGAAGAACGCGCCTTTGCTGCTCACCGAAGGCTCGGCGCTACCAGCAGAAACCGCAAGCGAGGTCAAGCGCGTTCTATCAGTGGGCGGCACGGTTTACGTTCTCGGTGGCACGTCGGCCATCCCCACCAGTGTTACCAGCCAACTCACCAGCATCGGCTACACGGTCACGCGTTACTCGGGTGCAGATCGATATGCGACCGCGGTCGCGGTTGCCACGGCCCTCGGCAGTCCGACGACAGTGTTGCTCGCGACCGGCACCAACTTCCCTGACGCACTAGCAGCTGGGCCTGCGGCCGCGCATGTTCACGGCGCGATTCTGTTGACGGATGGCTCCACTGTGCCGGCCGAGACGGCAACCTACCTCGCCGGTGCTCACGTGACGTACGCAATCGGTGGCCCGGCTGCCGCCGCGGTGCCGTCCGCCACGGCGATCCTGGGCAGTGACCGCTACGCGACAGCTGCAGCCGTCGCCACGAAGTTCTTCCCGTCGACTGCAGTAGTCGGCGTCGCGACCGGCACCGGGTTCCCCGATGCTTTGGCCGGCGGTGCGCAGCTGGCATTGATGGGCGGACCATTGCTCTTGTCGAGCACCGCGAGTGTGCCGACGAGTACCAGCACCTACCTAACCGCCGATCACAGCACCCTCACGAAGGTCTACGTGTATGGCGGCACGTCGGTGCTCGGCGCGAATGTTGTTGCCGAACTCACGGTGGGGTTCGGCGGCTGACCTGACCGCATTCGGCGGATTAGGCGGTTTTGAGCGTGAGCCGATC
>DASRZB010000138.1:0-3594 GCA_035653855.1 Acidothermaceae bacterium
GAGGGAGCAGCGATTGCCGCGAAGGCATCGGGCGGCAAGGTCAGCGTGATCTGGGTCGACACCGATGGCTGCGTCAGCGATGCCGCCGACTGCTCGGTGTTCTTGAGCAGTGTGGTCAAGGGCCTGGCCAGCGCGGTCACCACCTACGCGAACGACTTCGCGGCGGGCAAGTCGCTCGGCGGCGGAAGCTACATCGGCACCTTGGCGAATAACGGAACCGGCCTCGCGCCGTTCCACGACTTCGCGTCCAAGGTTCCGGCTAGCGTGCAGTCCGAGCTGAACCAGGTCAAGGCGGACATCATCAGCGGCAAGATCACAATCACGTCGCCGACGCAACCGAAGTAAGGGCAGTAGAGCAGAGGTACTCAGAGGTGGGCGGACCCCGGTGACGGGGCCGCCCACCTTTGCCCATTCCATGGCGCTACGACTGCCCATTCCATGGCGCTACGACTGCCCATTCCATGGGAGTAGGCCTTTGGTGTTGACTTCGGTGGTGCTGACCGCCGTTGCTTGGAGGGCGTACGTGTCACCAGCAGAACTGAGGTCGCGGTGAGGCTCGAACTGCGCGGCATCACGAAGCGGTTCGGCTCTCTTGTCGCGAACGATCACATCGACCTGGTCGTCGAGCCAGGCGAGATCCACTGCCTGCTGGGCGAAAACGGTGCCGGCAAGAGCACCCTGATGAACGTCCTGTACGGGCTGTATGCCCCCGATGAGGGTGAGATTCTCGTCGACGGCGTGGTTACCAGCTTCAATGGCCCCGGCGACGCGATGGCCGCCGGCATCGGCATGGTCCATCAGCACTTCATGCTGATACCTGTCTTCTCGGTCGCCGAGAACATCATGCTTGGCCACGAGGACACCCACGGTCCGGGTGGCCTCGGCTGGCTCGACCGGCGGGCCGCGAGGCGAAAGGTCGCCGACGTGTCGAAGCGGTTCGGTCTCGCCGTCCCGCCCGATGCGTTGGTTGCCGACCTGCCCGTCGGCGTGCAGCAACGTGCCGAGATCCTCAAGGCGCTCGCCCGTGACGCCAAGGTGCTGGTGCTCGACGAGCCGACCGCGGTGCTCACGCCGTCCGAGATCGATGACCTGATCGCGGTCATGCGCAAGCTGCGCGATGCGGGTACCTCGATCGTCTTCATCAGCCACAAGCTGAAGGAGGTCAAGGCGATCGGCGACACAATCACCGTCATCAGGCGCGGCCGCGTCGTCGGTGAGCCGGCCGTCTCCAGCAGCGAGCAGGAACTCGCGTCGCTGATGGTCGGGCGGCCCGTTTCGTTGACGGTGGAGAAAGCACCCGCGCAACCGGGTGCGGTCGTGCTCGACGTCGAGGGATTGCGGGTCGTCGACGCCGCAGGGGTCGTCCAGGTCGATGACGTGTCATTCTCCGTACGCGAGGGTGAGATCTATGCCATCGCAGGTGTGCAGGGTAATGGGCAAACCGAGGTCACCGAGTGCCTTGTCGGGCTCGAAACTCCGACGGCCGGTCGGATCTCCGTGCTTGGCAACGACGTCACGACGTCGTCAGTGCGCGACCGGCTCGACCTCGGCATCGGTTACGTACCGGAGGACCGCTCGCACGACGGACTGGTGAGCAGCTTTACGGTCGAGGAGAATCTCGTTCTCGACATGCACGAGAGCGCCGCCTTCGCCGGGAGGTTCGGTCTCGACATGGCGGCGATCGGCGCGAACGGGGTGGCCAGGGTCGACGAGTTCGACGTTCGCTGCGAAGGCTCGACAGCGTTGGCCAGCACGCTGTCCGGCGGCAACCAGCAGAAGGTCGTCCTCGCCCGGGAACTGTCGCGCCCACTGAAGCTGCTTGTCGTTGCCCAGCCGACCCGCGGTCTCGACGTCGGATCGATGGAGTTCGTTCACAAGCGGATCGTGCGAGAGCGTGATCAGCGAACTGCCGTGGTGCTCATCGCGACGGAGCTCGATGAGGTTCTAGGGCTAGCCGACCGCATCGCTGTCATGTACCAAGGCCGCATCATCGGCGAGCTTCCAGGCGGTAGCTCGGCGGCGGCGGTCGGCCTCTTGATGGCGGGCTCTGTCGCGGGTGCCACAGACGCACCCGAGACGACAACCGGTGCGGCAATCTTCGAACCGATCGAGGTTGCGGAGCCGGGCTCAGATGGCGGCGCAGACGGGGGTTCTGGCGGGGGTGTCACCTCGTGAGCGTCGACGGCACGGTCAAGGACGAGATCGCGGTACCGCCCGGTGAGCCGGCACGGCGCAAGTCGCGTGGCGAAACGCATCCGCTGGTCGTGATCGGGTTGTCGTTCGTCACCGCGATCATCGTCGGCGGCATCCTCATTGTGGTCACGGACCAGCCGACTCGAAATGCCGTCAGACATTTCTCTGCGTCCCCTGGCAAGGTGTTCTCCGCTGCGTGGCACGCGGTGTCAGCTGCGTACGTCGCCCTGTTCGAAGGCGCCATCTTCGACCCGCACACGTTCGGGCATGCCAACTTCTGGCACAACCTCAGTCCGCTGTCGGAATCCTTGTACAACGCGACGCCGCTCATCCTCGTCGGGCTCTGCGTCGGCCTTGCGTTTCGCACCGGCTTGTTCAACATCGGCGCCCAAGGTCAACTCATTCTCGGCGCGATGGCTGCTGGATACGTCGGATTCACCTGGCACCTGCCGCCGTTCATTCACCTCGTCGTCGCGCTGGTCGCGGGCGTCATTGCGGGCGCGGTATGGGGCGGCATCGCGGGCTGGCTCAAGGCGCGCACCGGCGCTCATGAAGTCATCACGACGATCATGATGAATTACATTGCGCTGAACCTGCTCGACTACGCCTTGAAGACCAGTGCGTTTCGGCGTCCGGGCAGCAATCAAGCAATCTCCCCGATCGTGCACGGAACGGCCCGACTCGGGAAGCTGCTGCCGGCACCGTTGCGGGTCAACCTCGGCCTGCTCATCGCATTGGTCGCGACGGCGGCGGTCGCGTGGCTGTTGACCCGCAGCCGGACGGGTTTCACTTTGCGGGCGGTGGGCGCGAGCCCCACGGCTGCTCGGACGGCTGGGATGAGCGTCGGACGCGCTTACGTGATGTCGATGCTGATCGCCGGCGGACTAGCCGGCGTCGCGGGCTGCTGTCAGATACTCGGCGGTGGCACGAACTACGCGCTGACGAACGCCGTCGATGCAGGGCTCGGATTCGATGGCATCACAGTAGCTCTGCTCGGGCGGGCCAAACCGTGGCCAACGGTTTGGGCGGGGCTACTGTTCGGCGCCCTACGCGCCGGAAGTGCAACCATGCAGAGCCGCACCGGGACGTCGATCGACTTGGTCAATGTCGTGCAGGCCCTGGTGGTCTTGTTCATTGCGGCACCGGCCTTTGTACGGGCTGTGTTTCGGCTTCGTAGCTCGTCGGACGTTGGCGCAGCTTCACTCGCGAAGGGGTGGAACGGGTGAGCATCGACACCAACGGCTCGGTGAAGATCGTGGCACCGGACATCGTCGAGGTGCCGGTGTCGCGACGTGCCCGCATCGTGTCGGGCGCGGTGCTCATCGCGGTCGGCGTCCTGTGCGCGGTGGCGTTCGGCCTTGGTTCCAAGACCGGGCACAGCGCACGGTTCCGGCTGTCGCC
>DASRZB010000139.1:0-7990 GCA_035653855.1 Acidothermaceae bacterium
ATCCATCCAGCCTAGAGGCGCGGACTCAGGCCTCGGTGACCCCGGCCACGGCGTACGCGGCCAGCTCGCCGGCAACTCGGCGGGGAACCTTGGCGGTGATGTGAGTGCCGTCGCCGGTGTGCTCCTCGGTCAGCACCTCGCCGAGCTCGTGGATACGGGCCACCAACCGTCCGTCGTTGAACGGGACGAGCACGTCGATGCACACGTCGATGCGTGGAACGAGTTCATCGAGAGCAGTGACCAGCTTCGCAATGCCCTCGCCCGTGCGTGCCGACACGAGCACCACACGATTACCGCGGCGCTGCTCTGCACGCATGAGCGCGTCAACGACCTCGGGATCCGCAATATCAACCTTGTTGATCACCACAAGCTCAGGAACCGCTTGCGCATCGATGTCGGTCAACACGTCGCGGACGGCGATCAGTTGCGCGAACGGGTCAGTGTCGGAGCCGTCGACCACATGAACGATGAGGTCGGCCTGCGCGACCTCTTCCAACGTCGAACGGAAGGCCTCAACCAGTTGGTGCGGCAGATGCCGCACGAACCCGACCGTGTCGGTCAACGTATACGCGCGGCCGTCGGAGGTCTGCGCCCGTCGCACGGTCGGATCGAGAGTGGCGAAGAGTTGGTTCTCGACCAGTACGCCCGCGCCGGTAAGCCGGTTGAGCAGCGATGACTTGCCCGCGTTCGTGTAACCCGCAATCGCGACCGACGGCACCTCGCCGCGCTTGCGCTCCTGACGCTTCACATCGCGCGCGGTCGACATGTCCGCGATCTCGCGCCGCAGCTTTGCCATGCGGGCGCGGATGCGACGCCGATCGGTTTCGATCTTCGTCTCACCAGGACCGCGACCACCAATACCCACACCACCGGCTGCCTGACCACCGGCCTGGCGCGACAGTGACTCACCCCAACCGCGAAGTCGCGGCAGCAGGTAGGTCATCTGGGCCAGCTCGACCTGTGCCTTGCCCTCTTTGCTGCGCGCGTGCTGGGCGAAGATGTCGAGGATCAACGCGGTGCGGTCGACGACTTTGACCTTGACGACTTCTTCCAGCTGACGGAGCTGACCCGGCGCGAGCTCGCCGTCACAGATCACCGTGTCGGCGCCGGTCGACAGCACGATGTCGCGCAGTTCCTTGGCCTTGCCAGAACCGATGTAGGTGGCCGGGTCGGGTTTGTCGCGCCGCTGGATGATCCCGTCGAGTACTTCAGAGCCCGCCGTCTCGGCGAGCAGCTTCAGTTCGATGAGTGAGTTCTCGGCGTCGCGCAGCGTGCCCTCGGTCCAGACACCGACGAGCACCACGCGCTCGAGGCGCAACTGCCGGTACTCGACCTCGGTGACATCCTGCAGTTCGGTCGACAGTCCAGCAACCCGGCGTAGCGCCTGCCGATCTTCGCGGTCGAACTGATCACCGTCGAAACTGTCGGAGTCGAAGCTGTCCGGTTCGAAGCTGTCGGCAATGAGCGCGTCGTCGCTTGAGAGCGCGGCGACGCTGTCGTCCGCGCTCGTCTTGAGGTTCTGAGGTTTCGCCATCTCTTCGATGGTCGCACGCGCAGCCACCGCGGGCGAAACGGTTTCGCTACCGGCGCGAAATCCCGCGAAAACCTTTGCCAGCGTGATCACGACGCCGACCCTCGCGGGTAGACGGCCACGAACACGGCGAAAGCCTCGCCGTCACCCTCGGGTTGGCGTGGCAAGTTCTCGAACTCGTCCAACACGTCACCCAGCCGCGCGATCAACTGTTCCTTGTGTTCGGCCGACAGTCGCAAGCCAAGGCGGGTGGTGGCGAACGGTGTCGAGGGCGGGATGTCCTCGATCTCCGCCAAGAACGCTTGCAGCGACGCACGTTTGACCAGCCCTGACGGATCGACGTTGGCGGTGTCGATGCTCCACGAGAGACGGGTCGCGCGGTACGGACGCTCGCGCGAGCCACGGCTGCCCCGGCGGACCGGCTCGGCGACCAGGAAGCCCGCGTCGACCAGCGTGCGCACGTGGTGCAGCGTGTTTGCCGGGGTAACCTGCAGCAGGTCAGCAATCTCCTTGTTGGTCAAGGCATGGTCAAGCACCAGCCGCATGATTCGCAGCCGGATTGGCGACGCGAGTGCCCGCATCTCCTGCTGGGTCGCCGGACGCCGGCCCTCCGATTGCAGCGGCATGGAGCGAGTCTAACTAACTGATTGACATTTCCCAATCAGTGAGACGAAGCTCGGTGGTGTGACTGAACCCGTGAACCCCGAGGAGTCACCGTCCTCCCGCACGGGGGGCCTCTTCCACCACCGAGACTTCCGGCGCCTGTGGATCGGCGACGCGGTCAGCCAGATCGGCTCGCAGGTCAGCATGCTGGCGCTGCCGCTGGTCGCCGTGAAGACGCTGCACGCCACGGCATTCGAGGTCGGCGTCCTCGCCGCGTGTGAGACCGCGGCCTTCCTGCTGGTCGGGCTGCCTGCGGGTGCGTGGTGTGACCGGGTGCGCCGCCGCCCGATCCTGATCGCTGGCGATGTCGGCCGCGCGCTGGTGCTCGGAAGCGTGCCGATCGCCGCCCTGATGCACCGCCTCACGATCGGCCAGCTGTTCGTGGTCGCGCTGCTCACCGGTGTACTGACGGTCTTCTTCGACGTCGCGTATCAGAGCTACCTGCCCGAGCTCGTGACCAACCAGGAACTCGTCGAGGGCAACGCGAAGCTCGAGGCCACCCGCGGTGTTGCGGCCGTGACGGGACCGAGCGTCGGTGGCTTCCTCGTGCAGGCGTTCACCGCGCCCTACGCAGTACTCGTCGACGCGGTCAGCTTTCTCTGGTCTGCCGGTTGGGTCACCGCAATCCGAGCGGCCGAACCAAAGCCGATCAAGCCGCCACAACGGCATCTTGGCAAAGAGATCGCCGAAGGCTTGCGGTTCGTCTTGGGCAATCCGATCCTGCGCAAGATCGCCGGCTGCACAGGAACGTCGAACCTGTTCAACAGCGCCAGCTACGCGGTCATGATCGTGTTCTTTGTTCGCACGGTGCACTTGTCGGCCGGCGGTATCGGCTTGTTGTTCTCGATCGGCTCGATCGGCGGCTTGGTCGGCGCCCTGAGCAGTGGCTACCTGATGCGCAAGGTCGGTCAGGCCCGGCTGATCTGGGTGAGCGCCCTGATCTTCGCGCCGCCCGACCTGCTGTTACCGCTCACGCATCACGACGCACGCCTCATATTTGCGGGCGCAGCATTGTTCGCCGCTTCGGTTGGTGCGACCGTCTACAACGTCGCCCAGGTGAGCTTCCGACAAGCTCTGTGTCCACGTCCATTGTTGGGACGAATGAATGCCACGATGCGATTCCTAGTCTGGGGCACCCAGCCGATCGGTGGCTTGCTCGGTGGCTGGTTGGCGACCACCGTCGGTCTGCGCGATGCATTGTGGATCGCCGCAGCCTGCTCGCAGGTTGCCCCGTTCTGGGTCTTCTTTTCACCGCTGCGTGGCATGCGCGATATCCCGATGGAAACTCAACCGGAGTAGCGAATCAGCCCTGATTCGTCCGCCACTGGCCGTCGGCGACGAGTACCGCGGGGCCGCGCAGTAATAGATGGCCTGCGTCGTCGAACGCGACGGTGAGGCGGCCGCCGGGCACGTCGACGACGAACTCGCCAATCGTTGTCCCGTCGATGGCGGCGAGTGCGGCGACGACGGCACACGCACCGCTCCCACACGACTGCGTCTCCCCCGAGCCGCGTTCGTGCACCCGCATCACCGCATGCCGTTCGCCGACGATATTCACGAACTCGACGTTCACCCCTTCTGGAAAAGCGAGCACATCGACGTCCGGCATCGTGGTGAGATCTAGCGACGCGACGTCGGTGTCGGTCACGCATACCAGGTGCGGATTCCCCATCGAGACTGCAACGCCCTCGAAGATCTGGCCGCTCACCACAGCGGTTGTGCCGGACGAGATCGCGGGCGAACCCATGTCGACCGTCACGTCGCCGTCGACATCGGCCCAGACTTTGACGACACCGCCGCGGGTCGCGATCGCGAACTGGCCTGGGTCTGACAGACCGGCGTCGACCAAGTAGCGCGCGAACACCCGCAGCCCGTTGCCGCACGTCTCCGACAAGCTGCCGTCGGCGTTGCGGTAGTCCATGAACCAGGTCGCCTCGCCGGCCATCGCTGTGGCGTCTGGTTCTGCCGTCGCCTTGACGACCCGGAGCACCCCGTCAGCCCCGATGCCGCCCCGGCGGTCGCACAAGGCGATCGCGAGTTCGGCGGTCAGGTCGAGCGTTCCGTCGACGTCGGGAAGCAGCACGAAGTCGTTGCGGGTGCCGTGACCCTTGACGAACGCGATGCTGTCCACACTGGCGATGGTACGGGCTTTAGCCGACGCGCAACTGATGCTGCCCGACGGTGACGACGTCGCCCTTCACCAGTTGCCGACCGCGGCGCGTCTCGGGCTCGCCGTTGACGCGAACGGTGCCTTCGGCGAGCAGCATCTTGGCGTCCGATCCCGCCGCCACGACGTCCGCCAGCTTCAGGAATTGCCCCAGCCTGATGACGTCGTCCCTGGTGATGATTTCGCGCATGCCGCCATCATCGCGCACCCCTCGCTGCACGTGTCGTGTAGCGGATGATCCTCGTGCTCATCAGATTGCTCGCATCCTGTTGTTTCGCGGGTCGTGCGTGGGTTCGGCGAGCCCGAGTGCCTCACGTAGTGGTGGCATGTACATGCCGAAGCGGCCGCGTTAGCCCTTGCGCAAGCCATACCAGTCGCCTCGACAGTGCCTTCTGCAGCAGGCTTTTGCTCGTCGGCGGCACCAAGCGCAACCCAGTCACCCTGCTCGCGCAGCCATGCGGGCAAGCCGTCGATCGCGCGCAACTGGTATTTCAACGTTGTCGATCCGACCTGGCACACGAGCGCTGGCGGATCGGCGTCTTCGTCTTTGTACATCATGTAGTCCGACGTGCCAGGCGGGGTTTCGAGCACCCACGGATCGGCCTTGGTTCCCGCAGCCATTACTGGGTTCCTTTCGCAGTAGCAGCAGGTACGTAGTGCGCGAGCAACGCGTCCCAGCCGAGCCGGTCCCAGCCACGGTGTTCGACCTCGATGCGTTACCGACCTGCAACCGCAGGGCTCGTGGGCCGAGCGTTGGTCCTGAACGGTCGTTCTTGCGACAGTCGTTCTTGCGACCGGAGAGCGCGAACGGTCGTGGCCGGCCCGCAAAATGAGTCTTGACAAGATGCGTTCGCGATATATCGTGATAGTCATACGTACGAACGTAGGAGGTTCACTATGGAAATCACCGCAGAAGACTGGCCGGCATTTCGCGCCAGCTTCACCAAAGCCGCTCGAAACAAGGCCCGGAACACGAAGGGCTGGACCAAAGCGGACTGGCGCAAGGCTGCTCATGAGCATGCCGGCGCGGTTCTGGCCAGCGCCCACCCGTCGCGCCGCCGCAAGATGATGCACGACCACATCGCCGCTGCGGCCGCTGCCGCTGTCCACGGCGCAACGCAAGAAGAGCCCTGGACGACGGCCGACGCACCACGCGGCGATCGCTGGCCAGGCCCTGGCCACCACCACCGCGGTCGCGGTCCGTGGGGGTTCGGCGGCCCGCCGTTTCCCGGTCCGTGGTTCGCGGGTGGCGGCCGTCCAAGGCCGCGGCGCGGCGACGTGCGACTTGCGGTCTTGACACTCCTGGCTGAGCAGCCGATGCACGGTTACCAGATCATCACCGAGCTCGGATCGCGCAGCGGCGGCGTGTGGCGGCCCAGTCCCGGCTCGGTGTACCCGACTCTTCAGCAGTTGCAGGACGAGGGTCTGGTCACGGTCGCAGAGGAAGACGGCAGGCGCACGTTCTCTTTGACGGACGCCGGGAGGGCCGAGGTCGAGCGCGCATCTGCGGGCCGCCGGGCCCCGTGGGAGGACATGGCCGATGAGGCCGACGACGCGGCGGGCGGGCTCAAGAGCCTGGTCGGTCAGTTGATCGCGGCCACCATCCAGGTTGCAACCGCTGGTACCCACGACCAAGTCGCGCAGGCCGAGAGGGTTCTGACCGACGCACGCCGCGCGATGTACCGGCTGCTCGCCGAGGACGAGCCGAAGGCCGACTCATGAGCGCCGCGTTGCGCATCGGGGACGCCGAACGCGAGGCCGCGATTTCCTCGCTGGCAAGCCATTTCGCTGAAGGCAGGCTCACTCAGGTCGAGCACGCGGAGCGAACGGAACTCGCACTGAATGCGCGGACCGGAAGAGATCTCGACGTGTTGTTCGCAGATCTGCCCCGACGCAGCGACGAGACGGACGCCACTCGGCGTCCGTCTCGTGGTCCGCGATTCGAGTGGCTCGCGGCGCCCGTATTCGCTGCGATCTTCATCGGCGCTGTCATCTTCGTGATCCTGAACCTGCTGCCGATCTTCGCGCTCGTCGCACTAGCGATCATCGCGAGCCGGCTGCTGTTCGGTATGCGCTTTCGCCGGCACCGGTGGCACGGTGGCAGCGGCTGGTACGGGGGTCCGCAGCGTCGGTGGTAGGTCAGGCGGCTCGGGTTAGCGCGAGTACCGGGATCGTGCGGATCCCTGCGGTCTTCTGCTCGTACTCCCCGAATCCGGGGTACCGCTTGACCTGCTCGGCGTACACCCGATCGCGCTCGGCACCGCTCAGTTCCGTGACCGTCACGAGATACGACTCGGAACCGACCTCCACCGTCGCCTTGCCGGCGGCCGTCATATTCACGTACCACTGCGGGTCTTCGGGCGAGCCGGCCTTTGAGGCGAAGACATAGATCGTGTCGGGGGTGTCCTCAGCTGCTAGGTACATCACTGGGGCGAGGTACTCCCGGCCGCTCTTGCGACCGACGTGGTGCAAGATCGTGACCGGGGCGCCTTCAAAGTTGCCCCCGACGCGCCCCCCGTTTGCCCGGAAGTCGGCGATGACATTGGCGTTCCAATCGTTCACAACCGTCATGGAGTCCTCCGATCGATCAGTTTTGATTGCGCGTTCAACTGTAACTGCTCTCAATGATTGGTGATTCCCAGCATTCCCAGCCGGCCTTCGTGCTACACGAGCACCGCAAGCCGCGCCATCACTTCGACCTGCGCCTCGAGGTCGACGGAGTGCTGCGCTCCTGGGCACTCCCCCGCGGCCTGCCGCCGGACTCGACGCACGATCGGCTGGCCGTCCCGGTGCCCGATCACGAGCTCGAGCACCTGACCTACACGGACGCCGACAAGTCGATCGCCGATATTGGCTGGTGGGAGCAGCACGACGCCAACGAGCGGCGATTCGTGTTCACGTTGCACGGCGCAACTTCAGCTGTGCGCTACGCGATGATCAACACCGGCGACGACTGGCTGCTGCACCGCGTCAAAGACCAGGGCCCTAAGACGAAGTGATCGTCAAGGCACGTTCAAGGTCTGGTCCAGCAGTGAGCCAGCGAATGCGTGGATCGGGCCGGAACCACGAGCGCTGCCGGCGCACGAAGCGCTTCGTCGCCTGCACGGTTCGCGCGCGAGCCTCGTCCTGCGAGATCTCGCCGTCGAGCATCTCGAGCACCTGCTTGTAGCCGAGCGCGCGTCGCGCCGTCACTCCCTCGCGCAACCCGCTGTGCTCAGCCAAATCGCGAACTTCGTCGACGAACTGATGCGCCCACATCCAGTCGACGCGCCGGGTCAGCCGTTCATCGAGCTCGTCAGTAGGCCGGTCGACGCCGATCAGTACCACGTCGTACACCGACTCGTACGGGGGCATCAGGCCGGTGAACGACCCGCCACCGATCGCGGCGACTTCGAGCGCGCGCACGATCTTGCGGCCGTTGGTTGGCAACATCGTTGCCGCCGTCGCGGCATCAATTGCAGCCAGGCGGGCGTGCATTTTGGGCGCGCCAACAGCGGCGAGTTCGGCTTCGAGAGTCGCCCGCACATCGGCGTCCGTGCCTGGAAAGCTCATGTCGTCGATGACCGCGCGGATGTACAAACCAGAACCACCCACAAGGATCGGTGTGCGCCCGCGCGCGGCAATCTCCG
>DASRZB010000140.1:0-10274 GCA_035653855.1 Acidothermaceae bacterium
CGTCGATGTGCTGACGCAGGCGCCTGACGGTGAGATGCGGACACTGACGGCCGGGCAACTCGAGGTGGCGGCGCTAGTCAGGTCACGCGCGCGGCGGGCATTTCGCCGCTATGTCGGTCCTGAGCTGGAGGCGCTGCTCGCGGCCAGTTCGGCACATGAGGCCGAGCCCGTCAGCGCCGATGCGGACCCTGACGTCGAGTCCTGAGCAGACGGCGTAACCCCACTGAGCCGGGTGCGCTGAGCCACTACGCCGCAGGCGCCAGAACGCTGCGCCGGGTGCGGCGAATGTTTCCGCCGATTGGGCTCAAGTTCACTGGTCCAATTGGCCGATCACTCTCTGTGACTGGTGGAACCGCGGGAAATCCGCGGCCGCCACCCGGGTCTGCGAGGGAGAGTGACATGGCGTCCTGGACGAACGATGCACGGCTACACGGCTTGATGCGGGCGTACCTCGCGGCCGTGGCACGGCTGGACCTGGCACGGGAGAACGCATCATCTGCCGAGGTCGTCGACCGGCTGGTGAACGAGAAGCGGGTCGCTGCGCAGGCCTACGAAGAGGCGCTTGTCGCCCGCGGCTGGCAGATCCCTGGTCTTGCAATCGGACCCATGGCGCGCGCCTCCCGCTGGTAACAAACACGCCTCCCGCTGGCATCTAGCACGCCTCCTTTCTGGCATCTAGTGCAGCGTCGCCTAGGCTGCCGGGCATGGACCGGCGGATATTCGGCCTGGAGAACGAGTACGGCGTTACCTGCACGTTCCACGGCCAACGGCGGTTGTCTCCGGATGAAGTCGCCCGGTACCTGTTTCGGCGGGTCGTGTCGTGGGGGCGATCCAGCAATGTCTTTCTCCGCAACGGCGCGCGGCTCTACCTCGACGTCGGTAGCCATCCCGAATACGCGACGCCTGAATGCGACAACGTCGTCGACTTGGTGATCCACGACAAAGCCGGCGAGCGCACTCTTGAAGGTCTGCTCGTCGATGCCGAACGCCGACTGCGTGAAGAGGGCATCGCCGGCGACATCTACTTGTTCAAGAACAACACCGACTCGGCCGGTAACTCGTACGGGTGTCATGAGAACTATCTGGTGGGCCGGCAGGGCGAATTTGGCCGGCTCGCCGACGTCCTCATTCCGTTTCTCGTCACCCGCCAGATCATCTGCGGCGCCGGCAAAATCCTGGCTACTCCGCGCGGCGCGGTCTACTGCGTCAGCCAGCGCGCCGAGCACATCTGGGAAGGCGTGTCGAGCGCGACGACGCGCAGCCGGCCGATCATCAACACGCGTGACGAGCCTCATGCGGACGCCGAGCGGTTCCGTCGCCTGCACGTGATCGTCGGCGACTCGAACATGTCAGAGACGACGACACTGCTGAAGACCGGATCGACCGACCTCGTGCTGCGAATGGTCGAGGCCGGCATCGTGCTTCGCGATCTCACGCTGGAGAACCCGATCCGAGCAATTCGCGAGGTCAGTCACGATGCGACCGGGCGGCGCAAGGTACGGCTAGCCAACGGCCGCGAAGCCAGCGCTTTGGAAATACAGGAGGAGTACCTGGGCAAGGCCCGCGACTTCGTCGCACGTCGCGGCGCGGATCCCATCGCTACGCGGGTGCTCGACTTGTGGGAGCGCACGATCGCCGCGGTCTCGACAGGTGATCTCTCCCTCGTCGAGCGCGAGATCGACTGGGTCATCAAGTACCAGTTGATCGAGCGGTACCGCGCGAAGCATAACCTCCCGCTGTCGTCACCGCGGATCGCGCAGATCGACCTCGCCTACCACGACATCAATCGCAACCGTGGCCTGTACTACCTGCTCGAACGGCGGGGGAGTGTCGACCGGGTCGCGCGCGATCTCGATATTTTCGAGGCGAAGTCGGTGCCGCCCCAGACGACCCGGGCTCGCCTGCGCGGGGAGTTCATCAAGCGCGCACAGGAGAAGCGCCGCGACTTCACGGTCGACTGGGTGCACCTGAAGCTGAACGATCAGGCTCAGCGAACCGTCCTATGCAAGGATCCGTTCCGTTCTGTTGACGATCGGGTGGAGAAGTTGATCGCGAGCATGTGATGGCTGGGGCGTTCAGCGCGCTCTCAGATCCGCTCGCTAGCGTGCACGAGTTACTCCCGCGACCTGCCTTGGAGCTCCACCTTGATTCGCTTGATGTCCCGTCGACCGATGACGGTCACCGCCGCCGCGCTCGCGGCGGGCGCGGTGCTGGTGGCTGGTTGTGGCTCGAAGTCGAAAAGCAGCAGCGCATCGGCGTCCGGCCCGGTTCCGATGGCATCGGATGCGACCGCCAGTGCCACAGTGTCAGGCGCATTCGGTGCCGCTCCGACGATCAAGCTGCTCACCACGAAGCCGCCGAAGATCACCGAGGTGAGCGTCGTGACCAGAGGCACCGGTGCGGTGCTCAAGGTCGGGGACCTCGCGGTCGTCGACGACTTCGGCCGTACCTGGCGCAGCGCGGCGACCTTCCAGGACACGTTCGGGGACGCAGAGCCTCCTGACACCCTCCCGGTCGGCACCGGCAGCATCCAGCTCACCGGACTCGACCGGGCCCTCGTTGGGGTACCGGTCGGCAGTCGCGTTCTTGTACTGCTGCCGCCGGACGCCGGGTTCGGCAACGTGGCGTCCAATCTGCCCACGGGCGTGACCAAGACCGACACCGCGGTCCTCGTCTTCGACGTCAAGGCGGCCTACGCGGGCAACGCTGGACCGACCGGCACCGCAGTCGCTTCGGGGGGCGGCACGCTGCCGACGGTGTCTGGCGGGTTGACCACCAAGCCGGTCATCGCCATCCCCAAGACCGCCGCTCCGACCGCGCTCTCGACGACCACCTTGATCCAGGGCAGCGGCGCGGTAACGGCGAGTGGCGACGAACTCGTCGTCCAGTACATCGGCGAGATCTGGGCGACCGGGAAAGAGTTCGATTCTTCGTGGTCGCGCAACCAGCCCGCCGGATTCAGCATCGGGGTCGGTCAAGTCATCCCGGGGTGGGACAAAGCGCTGGTCGGCGTTAAGGTCGGCAGCCGCCTGCTTCTCGTGGTCCCGCCAGCGGACGGATACGGTTCAGCAGGGCAATCGGCCGCCGGCATCAGCGGCACCGACACCCTCGTGTTCGTGGTCGATGTCCTCGGCGCTTTCCCCGCCTAATTTGCCGCGTTCCCGCACCTCAAAGAAAGGATCCCCGTGACCGAGCGCGAGAAGCCCGAGATTGACTTTCCGGAGGGCCAGGCGCCTACCGAACTGGTGATCGTCGACGAGATCGTCGGCGACGGCACCGAGGCGGCAGCTGGCCACACGGTCACTGCCCACTACGTCGGTGTCGCGTTCTCGACGGGTGAAGAGTTCGACAGCTCGTGGAACCGAGGCGACCCGCTCGCCTTCCCGCTCGGTGGCGGTCGAGTGATCAAGGGCTGGGACCAGGGGATTGTCGGCATGCGGGTCGGCGGCCGACGCCGGCTGGTCATCCCCGCCGATCTGGCATACGGCGACCGCGGCGCGGGCGGGGCAATCGCGCCCGGGGAGACGCTGATCTTTGTGGTCGACCTCGTCGACGTTAAATAGCGTCGACCTCGTCGACGTGAAGTAACCGCGCCGGACCCGGTGCGGGGACGCGCGATGCGTTAACGTCGCGCTCATGTCTGCCCGCAAGACCGAGCGCCTGCTCAACCTCGTGATCTGCCTGCTGGCAACCCGGCGTTATCTGTCCGCCGACCAGATTCGGCGCACGGTTGCGGGCTATGAGGACCTCGGGGACGAGGCGTTCAAGCGCAAGTTCGAACGCGACAAGGAAGATCTGCGCGACCTCGGGATCCCGCTCGAAACCGGCAGCGACAGCCCCTTTGACGACGAACCAGGCTACCGGATCCGCCGCGACGATTACAGCCTGCCGGACATCGCCTTCGAACCTGCTGAGCTGGCCGTGCTCGGCGTCGCGGCCCGCACGTGGCAGCACGCGAGCCTGGGCGGCCAGGCCTTCGAGGCGGTCCTGAAGCTGCGGGCCGCGGGCGTCGACATCGACGACGCCGTGCCGGTCGCGATCGAGACAAGGGTGGCGACCAGTGAGCCGGCGTTCGAGCCGTTGCGCCGGGCCGCCACCGATCGGCGTCCGGTCAAATTCGACTATCGGACGCCGGGTGCGACCCGTCACGTCGAACCGTGGGGGCTCGTGTCGTGGCACGGGCGGTGGTATCTCGCGGCCTACGACTCGGATCGAGCTGACACCCGCGTCTTTCGGCTTAGCCGGATTGTCGGGACGGTCGAACCGGTCGGCAAGGCCGGCAGCGTCGTGGTCCCCGAAGGAACCGACATCCGGGCGATCGTCGTCGACACGAACATCACCACCGATCGGATCACCGCGACCCTTCGCGTCCGCAGTGGCGCCGCGTTCGGACTGCGGCGCCGCGCCTCATCCGTGCGTACGCTCGATGACGGCTGGGATCTCGTCGAGCTCTTGGTGCCGGACGTCGAGCGGCTCGCCGACGAAGCCGTCGGCTACGGCGCCGACGTGGTCGTCGTCGAACCCGCCGAGGCGCGCCTGGCCGTGCTGGCCCGGCTACATGACGTGTTGCGGTGAGGGGGACGGGCCGATGACCGGATCGACCGAGCAGCTGCCACGGCTGCTGTCGCTGGTGCCGTACCTGCTGACCCGTCCTGGGGCCAAGATGGCCGACGTCGCGCGCACGTTTGGCGTCACTGAGGAGCAGCTCGCACGCGACCTCGAGCTTGTGTACATGTGCGGCCTGCCTGGATACTTCCCCGGCGATCTCATCGAGGTCGACATCACGGCGTCCGGTCGCATCACGGTGAGCAACGCCGACCCGATGAGCCGCCCGCTGCGACTGTCGCGCGACGAGGCCTTGCCGCTGATCGTCGGCTTGCGCATGCTCGCGGACCTGCCCGGATTGCGCGACCGTGAGGCAGTCGATTCGGCGCTCGCCAAACTCGAGGACGCCGCGGGGGAGGCCGCCACGACGAGCGCGGCGATCGCGGTCGAGGTCGAGCCGGTCGGTGGCAGCGCCGAGATCCTTGCGGTGGTGCACCGCGGGCTGGCTGAGAAGCGTCGGCTGCATCTGAGTTACTACGTGCCTGCTCGCGACGAGACGACGGAGCGCGACGTCGATCCGATGCGCGTCAGCGTGGTCGAAGGCCGCAGCTACCTCGAGGGTTGGTGCCGGCTGGCCGACGCCGTCCGGCTGTTTCGGCTTGATCGCATTACAGCGGCTACCGTGCTCGCCGTCCCGGCCAGTCCACCTGCCGAGGCCCAACCGCGAGACCTCGAGGCCGGGTTGTTTCAACCGGGACCAGACGACGTGCAGGTCGTGCTCGACGTCGGGCCAGCAGGTCGTTGGGTGGCCGAGTACTACCCGTGCGAGTTCGTCGAGCCGCGCGCCGACGGCGGAGCCAGGATCGGCCTGCGCACCCCCGACACTCGCTGGGTGCGGAGGTTGGCGCTGCGACTTGGTGGCGGCGGTCGAGTGGTCGAGCCGGCCGAACTCGCTGCTGCAGTGAATGCCGACGCATCAGCCGCACTTGCGGCGTACGCCGACGTCGGCCTGCTCGATCCAGCCGCGAGCTAAGGCGTTCGACGGGCTGTCCGATTCGGGACCTTCGCAGAGCGGCTTCGACGCGGCTCGGCCCTGGTCCGATTGCGCCCTCCTGGCCAACCCGCGGGGCAAATCGGGTAGCCGATTGTCTCCACGCCCTAGGCGCGTAGCGCAACGGCAGCATGCCGAACGGCGGTCGCAGTCCACGAATGGGCCATTCGGGCTACCCGAAAGGGGCCGCGCGTGGCGTCAAGAGTTCTTCAGCCAATGTCGAAAGGTTTGCTGTCGCCACGAATGGGCGGCTCGGGCGGAAGGACATGGCATGACCACGATCAAGGCGACTTGCCCCACGTGTGGCGAGGTCGAGCTCACGGCAGACGACCTGACCTTGATGGTCTGTAGCCAAGCTCCGCTGTCCTATTACGCCTTCCGCTGCCCGCGTTGCATCGAGGAGATCCGTAAGCCAGCCGATGATCACATCATCTCGCTGCTGATCTCCGGTGGTGTGCGCGCCACCAACTGGAACATCCCCGCCGAGGCGCTGGAGGAGCACGACGGCTCGTCGATCAGTTACGACGAGTTGCTCGACTTCGCCCTCGCCGTCGAGCGCACGGACTACTTGGCCGCACTCGCGGAGCACGCCTTCCGCGCCTGATACCGCCATACGTCCCCCCGACATACGTCCCCCCGACCAAGCAAATCGCTGACGGTTCTTCACCCCCCGGGTGAAGAACCGTCAGCAATGTGCCCGTGGTTTGATTTCGGCATGGGTTGGCTCGGCTGGACGCTGACGTTCCTCGGGCTCGGCCTGCTCGCGGTCGGGGTGTTGGCGCTGTTGGCGCTTCGCCTGTGGCGGGCCGGCAAGGCGCTTGGCCGCGATCTGGCCCGCGCGAGCAGTAAGGTCGCCGAGTTCGGGTCCGCGAAGGACCCCTCCGAGGTGTCCTGAGCAGGGGATTCCTGTTTTGTTTCCGACGTAGTGAACTGCTCCGGACCTCACGAACGAATCCCTAGGTCGGCGTAGCATGGCCTCGACCCCGAGCGTAGGAGAATCTTCATGGATAACCCCGAGATCTGGATTGCCCTCGTCATCGTGGGGTTCCTCATCTTCGGCGCCAAGCGCATGCCTGACGCCGCACGCGGCCTTGGCCGTTCGTTGCGCATCTTCAAGGCCGAGACGAAGGGCCTGCTCACCGACGACGAGCAGAAGACTCCCGCAGCGCCGCCACTGCAGATCCCGGCCAGCGCCCCGGCTCCGCCACCGGTCTATGCGGCACCCGTCCAGCAGGCACCGGTCTATGCCGCTCCCGTCCAGCAGGCACCGGTAGCGGCCCCTGCCCCTGCTGAGCAGCCGGTTCCCGAACACCGCGACGCGCAGTAAACGTCGCCCGCGACGGTCGCCCCACCATGTCCCGGCCGCCCGAGGGACGGATGTCCCTCGGAGATCACCTTCGTGAACTTCGCGGGCGGCTGCTGAAGTGCGCCATTGCCGTGGCGATTGGCAGTTCCCTGGGGTTCATCTTCTTCAACCGGATCTGGAAATTCCTGCAGCGCCCGTATTGCGAGGTGCACCAACACCAAAGCCTCGAGGTGGTTGCCAAAGTCAAGGGGTGCGGCGCCGGGCCGCTGGTTTTCAGTAGCGTCTTCGACCCGATCCTCTGGCACTTCAAGGTGGCATTGATCGCCGGCATCGTCCTCGCGTCACCGGTGTGGCTCTACCAGCTATGGGCGTTCGTCACCCCAGGCCTGCAGCGCAAAGAGCGCCGCTATTCACTCGCCTTCGTGGGTATCGCCGTCCCGCTCTTCCTCTGCGGTGCCACGCTCGCGTATTTCGTGATGTCAAAGGGCCTGCAGTTGCTGCTGAACTTCGCGCCCACCAACACCGTCAGCCTGATCTCGATCGACCACTACTTGTCATACGCCCTGGCGATGCTCTTGATGTTCGGACTCTCGTTCGACGTCCCCTTGCTGGTTGTCATGCTCAATCTGGTCGGCATCTTGAGCTACGCACGGCTGAAGAAGAGCCGGCGGGTGTCAATCTTCCTGTGCTTCGTGTTCGCGGCCGTCGCGACGCCGTCGGGAGACCCCTTCACAATGCTGGCACTCGGCGTCCCGCTCATCGTGCTGCTCGAACTGGCGACCCAAATCGCTCGGGTCCACGACAAGCGCAAGGCCAAGGCGGAGGCGCAGTCGCCCGAATCCTTTTCCAACCTGCCCGATGACGAGACCTCACCATTGGACCTGTCGTCGCTCTAGCGACCGTCACGCAGGGATAAAGCTTCGCGACCGCGTAGCGTGGACGTCGTGTCCGCCGAGTTGAGTCCAGCGGAGAAGTACGCCGCAGCCCGGCAGCGAGCCACCTCAGCCGGTGAGAGCTTCCAGGCGCTCTACGATTTCCCACTGGACGACTTCCAGCTCCGGGCCTGTCGCGCCCTCGAAGACGGTCACGGCGTGCTGGTGGCGGCGCCGACCGGGTCCGGCAAGACGCTCGTCGGCGAGTTCGCCGTGCATCTCGCACTGGCCGAAGGCCGCAAGTGCTTCTACACGACGCCGATCAAGGCACTGTCGAACCAGAAGTACGCCGACCTCATGCGTCGCTACGGTCCGGCCAAGGTCGGCCTGCTTACCGGCGACAACACCATCAACGGCGAGGCGCCGGTCGTCGTCATGACCACCGAGGTGTTGCGCAACATGCTGTACGCGTCGTCGCCGACGCTGACCGGCCTCGGATACGTCGTGATGGACGAGGTGCACTATCTCGCCGATCGCATCCGGGGCGGCGTGTGGGAAGAGGTGATCATCCATCTCCCCGAATCGGTGCGCCTCGTATCGCTGTCCGCCACGGTAAGCAATGCAGAAGAGTTCGCCGACTGGCTGGTCACGGTCCGCGGCGAGACGACGGTGATCGTCGAGGAGCACCGACCTGTCCCGTTGTGGCAGCACATGATGGTCGGGCCGCGCATGTACGACATGTTCATCGCCGATGGCCACGAGTTGAAGGTCAATCCCGAACTGGCTCGCGTGACTAGCAACGAGGAGCGAAGGGTTCGCGCAGTTGATCGCAGTCGTTCAGGGAACCGCGGCGATCGGCGGCCGCGACGTCGTGACACGCCGAGCCGGGTCGATGTCATCGAGCGATTGGACGCCGACGGGCTACTGCCGGCGATCACCTTCATCTTCAGTCGGGCTGGCTGCGAAGCCGCCGTAGTTCAGTGCCTGCGCGCGGGCGTGCGGCTCAACACACCCGCGGAGACGGCCGAGGTACGCGCGATCGTCGAGGAACGCACAACATCGATACCTGAGGAAGACCTGCACATCCTCGGCTATCACGAGTGGCTGGAGGCTCTTCAGCGTGGCATCGCCGCGCACCACGCCGGAATGCTGCCCACCTTCAAAGAAGTCGTCGAGGAACTCTTTACCCGAGGCCTGGTGAAGGCGGTCTTCGCGACCGAAACCCTCGCGCTTGGCATCAACATGCCGGCCCGCACAGTGGTTCTCGAGAAGCTGGTGAAGTGGAACGGCGAGGCGCACGTCGACGTAACGCCGGGGGAGTACACCCAGCTCACTGGACGTGCCGGCCGTCGTGGCATCGACGTCGAGGGTCACGCAGTCGTGCTCTGGACGCAGGGACTTGATCCGGGGACCGTGGCCGGACTCGCATCAACCCGCACCTATCCACTTCGTTCGAGCTTCCGGCCGTCGTACAACATGGCGGTCAATCTGGTCGGGCAGGTTGGCAGAGGCAAAGCACGAGTGCTGTTGGAGTCGTCGTTTGCGCAATTCCAAGCCGACCGCGCGGTTGTTGGATTAGCTCGACAGATTCAGAAGAACGACGAGGCGCTCGACGGGTATCGCGAAGCGATGAGTTGCCATCTCGGCGACTTCGAGGAGTACGCGGCTCTACGCCGCAAGCTGTCCGACGTCGAGGCGGAGTCTGCTAAGTCAGGTGCTGCGTTGCGACGGGCGGCGGCGGCAGCGGCACTGGAGAAGTTGAAGCCCGGCGACGTGGTGCGCATTCCGGTCGGCCGGCGCGCAGGTCTCGCGATCGTGCTCGACCCGGGGCTGCAGACGGGAACGGAAGACGCGCGGCCAGTCGTGCTCACCGAGGAGCGACAGGTCAAACGCCTGTCAGTACTGGATTTCCCGACGCCGGTCGAGCCGATCGGCCGGGTCCGAATACCCAAGACATTCAGCGGGCGCAACCCACAAGATCGTCGCGACCTCGTCATCACGATGCGTAATCACGGGTTCGACAAGGCGCACGACGACGGCGCACGACCAGCGCGCGGTGGAGTGACTGACGAAGTCGCGGAGCAAATCACTGACCTTCGTGCGCAACTGCGCGCCCACCCGTGTCACGGCTGCGCCGACCGCGAACAACATGCGCGATGGGCAGAACGCTACTGGCGGCTGCGTCGCGACACCGATGGGCTGCGTCGCCGGGTCGAGAATCGCACCAACTCCATCGCTCGCGTCTTCGACCGAGTGTGCGACCTCCTCGATCACCTCGGCTATCTCGACGGTGAGAAGGTCACCGATGCCGGACGCCGGCTGGCCCGCTTGTACGGCGAGCTCGATTTGCTGGCGGCCGAATGCCTACGCGGCGGTGTGTGGCGTGATCTCACACCAGCCGAACTGGCCGCCTGCGTGTCTGCGCTGGTGTTCGAGGTACGCGAGCCGACGACCGCACCACCCCGTTTACCGCGTGGCAAGGTGCCCGGCGTGATCGACG
>DASRZB010000141.1:0-2867 GCA_035653855.1 Acidothermaceae bacterium
CTCACGCCAGACCAGATGTCCCCCGCGACCACGAGCTTCACCTCGGGAACGCTCACCATGGCGCGCAACAACACGTCGAGGCCCTTGTAGGGCCGCACCGTGCCGAAGAACAGCAGTCGGTTGAACGGCTCGTCGGCGTCCGTCACGACGCGCCGCTCGACCGGGAACGCGGGCAGGTGCGGAGGGATGTCGGCGACGACAATCTGCGTGCGGTGGTTCACCACGGTCTTGGCGAGCGCGGCCAGCTCGGGCGAGTGCACAAGCACCGCAGCGGCTCGCGAAAGCAGCGCGCGGACAAGCACCGCGTCGCCGTGATGGCGCTCGTGCGGGAACACGTTGTGGGCAACAACGGCCACGCGCGGCCTGCTCATAGAGCGCCGGGCGCGCAGAGCGCGAAGGATCGTCAAATACGCGGGCACCTGCACAGTCGAGGCGTGCACGAGCACGACCGCGTTGTAACCACGAAGCCCCACACCAGTACGCCACCAGGTGATGGGATTCCACCAGGCGAGTTGGTAGGACGTCGCCGGGTAGATGCGGACTTCTGGCTCACCTCCAGGCACCCGCAGCGTGCCTGGGTGCAGGAATGCGGGGTACTGCGCCGACCAGGAGACAAGATCGACGTCGTGGCCGGCTGCGGCAAGCCGGTGACACAACTCCGTCGTGTGGTGGACGATCCCGCCCGTGTGCGGGTGCGTCGGGCCGACGACGGCGATGCGCACGTCGTCACTCCCCACGCGATCGAACGATGAGATCCGCCAGCAGGGCGACAGCGCCGATGATCAGCCCAGTGACGAAGATCAACAGTGTATTGGTCGTCAGGTGGAAGTGATACCGCGCCACGTCGAAGATGCCCTTGACGACACCGATGGCAACCAGCCAGATCGCCAATGGCATGAGCACCTTGAGCGGATTGAAGTACATCACCATCCGCAGCACCTGAAGGATGTAGCGGTAGGCGTCCTTGAGCGGATGGAACTTCGAGTGACCCGCGCGCTGCGCGTACGAAATCGGCAGGTAGTCAACCGTGTGCTGGTTGGACAGGAACGACATGGTGATCGTCGTGACGCACGAGAACCCAGGCGGCAGCAGCCGTAAGTAGGGCAGCGACACCTCCTTGCGGAATGCCCGCAGGCCGGAGTTCAGGTCAGGGATCGTCGTGCCCGACAGCCACTCGGCAAACTTACGAATAACCCACTTCGCCGGCACTCGCAGCAACTTGTGGGTGCCCTGCTCGCTCGTGCGCGCGCCGACCACCTGGTCGACGTCGGGATTGTCGTCGAGGTAGCGGACCAGTTCGGGGATCCGCTCATTCGGATACGTCATGTCCGCGTCGGTCCAGACGACGATCTCGCCGCGGGCGTCGTGCGTGCCGATCCGCCGGACCGTTCCGGAGCCGCCATTGCGGCGGAAGGCGACTACCCGCAGCTGTGGATAGGTCTTCTCGGCCGTCCGCAGTCTCGCCAGCGTCTCGTCGGTCGACTTGTCGTCGATCGCCAACAGCTCGTAGGTATAGCCGCTCGCGTCGAGCGCGACGCTGATCCGCGCGATCTCTTCCAGCACGTGATCCTGCTCGTTATAACAGGGCAGGACGACGGTCACGTAAGGACGAGGCGGGACGACGCGAGCTGACCCGCCTGGCTCACTGCTCGTGGCAGGCTCGGCCGTCGAAGTGCGCGGGAAGCGCGGCGGCGCGACCGGCCGTTCCGGCGCGACGCTCAACGGCTGGGCAGCCACCACAAGCCCTTCCACGCGGGAGCACCGACAAAGATCTACGGAAGTTTACCCTCCGCGCCGGTCTCCACCCCTGAATGCTCGCTGTGAACCATCTGTGGACCCGGAAAGCGTAAAGGGCTAGCCGCCGGACGACTGAACCAGGGCAGCGAGCGTGGCATCCGCGATGGCGCTGGTGCCGCCGATCGCCTGGACCGTGTGGACCACATCCAGCTCGAACGGGTTGTGAAGGAAGGCCGGCCCGCCGGTCCCGACCGCGGCCGGATCGACCGTCATCAGGATGACGTTCTTCTTGTGCCCCGCTACGGGCACTGCGGGAAGCGCATCCGCGAACGTATCGCCACGGACGACGTAGACGGCGGTGCCGACTGCCGGAGTGTCGCCGGCATTGAACGCCAGTGTCTGTAGCCCAACAGGATAGGCAGTCGTACCAGCGATCCCCATCACCTCCCAGGTCGCGATCTGAGCCGCCGTCTGCGTTCGATCCGTTCCGGCGAGACGCGTCCACACAACGATGCCTAAGCTCTTCAACTGAGCTTCGACGTTGGCGGAGACAGCCGAGGTGCCGCCGAGAATGATCGCGGACTTGGCCCCGAGCGCACTGAGCGCCGCCTTGGTCGACACCGCGAGACCCGCCTTCGGCGTTAGCACCAACGGGTAGCCCGAGACGTACACAGCCGGGCCGACTGATAACGCGTCCGCGAACTGCTCGCCTGTCGCAATGATCACGGTCTGTGACTGGGCGTGCGAGTAGGTGTCGACAAGGTTGTTGGTGGCGTACCGGTCAGACCCTCCAATGCGTACGACCCGCACCGGAGCGGCGCTTGCGTGGCCACCAACACGTATCGCTTCGACCTCGCGGGCAACCGCATCACTCACCGCGCCGACACCGCCGACGATGTACACAACTTGGACGCCGTGCTTGACGATCTCTTGCGCGGTCACCGCGGGCAGGACGTTCGGGTCGGTGCTCAAGATTCCGGTTGCGAGGCCGCGGGCGAGATAGCCGGCGGAAAGCGCGTCGGGGTAGTTCGCGCCCGAGGTGAGCACGACCGATGCAGTCGTGCCGAAAGCCGAGTCGAAAAGTGCCGCGCCAGTGGCGTAGCGATCCGACCCGGCGACCCGGGTGAGGT
>DASRZB010000142.1:0-12577 GCA_035653855.1 Acidothermaceae bacterium
GCGGCCTCGTGCGCGGGCGCGGCGACCTCGTGCGCGCCTGGACCCGCGCGCCGGCCGAACCGCCGCCTGGTGATGGCGAGGATCTCGTCGTAGTTCTCTTCAAACGTGCGGTTGAAGAGCTGCGAAGGAAAGGTCAGCGCCAGCATCGCAACCAACGTGATCGACGTATTGATGACCGCGCGGCCCACGCCGCTGAAGGCGTCTGCCGGTGCGGGAATGGATGTCGCGACGACGGACAGGCTCGCAGGAGCCACCGGCAGCGGTGCTTCGGTCAGCACCGCACCGACGTTGTGCGGCTGATCGCCTCCGACGGCGAGGCAATTCGTCGCCGTCGGGCAGGCCACCGCGGTGAGGTTGGTCGGTTTTAGTCGCTGGATGACCGGCCAATCCGAGCCGGTCGTCGAGGTAAGTACGACCGAGCCGTCCGTGACGTTGGCGGTCGCGCCGCCCGGCGCGAGGGGCGTGAAGGTTGCCGAGAGGGCTATACACGCACTGAGGCCCGACCGGCAGGTCAGCGCGTCGACAAACGGGGTGTCACCATTCGACGTCCTCGTCCAGGTCACGCCCCCGTTTGCGGTGTTGAATAACACGCCGCCGCAGTGGTCGGTATCACCTCCGCATTGGTCCCCACCCGCGACGAGTCCGTGCAGCGGATCGGTGAAAACCAATGCGGAGAGCAGGCTGTAGTACGGCGCGGTGATGCCGCCGGTGCTGCCGCCGTTGGGCGGGTTGTGCAGGACCCAAGTCGCGCCGCCGTCCGACGTGTGCCACACAGCCTGTCCTACGACCCAGCAATCCGACGGGGCCGTGCAGTCGACCGCAGCGAGGTAGGACCCGGTGGCGCCGGGCTCGACCGGCGCCGTCACCGCTGACCAGCCCTGACCGGAGGTCACCAAGACCTGGCTCGTCGGCGAGCCGCTCGATGCCGGTAGTACGCCACCGACCGCCATGCAGAACGACCCCGCGCAGCTGACCGAATCGAGCGGTATCGCGGGCGCTCCTGCAGCCGGCTTGGCCGATGGCTGGGCAGGCACCTGCCACGTCGACCCGTCGGTGGTGTCGACGATGACACCCGCACCGGACCTCGTCGGATCGCTCGTGACGCCAACCGCCGTGCAGTGGGTGGCATCGACACAGCTGAGTCCGATCAGATACGCCGCCGCAGGAATCAGCGTCGGGCGCCAAGCGCCATTGACGAGATGCAAGACCAGACCGCGCTCGTTGGCGTCGGCGGTTTGACCGGCGACGAAGCATTCCTGCGTAGTTGGGCAGACAATCGCGTTCAGGTAGCCGACGTCGGATGGCAGTGACACTGGGCGGAACTGGGTCGAATCAGCCGCGTACGCCGACGTGGACGTGGCCGCCAAGGAGCCGAAGAATACGACGGAGCAGGCGAGAGCGACGAGGATCGCGGCTACCGCGCCACCGAGCATGCGAGTAACCGACGAAAGAGCCTCGTGAGCGGCGACATGCCTCGCCATGCCCGGTGACAGTAGCGACGAACGGCGGCGCTGTCATGGCCCGCGGAAGCGAACGTCAACTCCGTTGCCAAGAATGGTAAAGACGCACTATGACCAAGCACCTGACCAAGCACATGACCGCGGCCCGGAACCTGGTTGGTTTCGGGCCGCAGCACGCTGTCAGGTGTAACCGACGATCAGGAAGCAGGCTTTGCGAGGTCGGCAATGGACGTGAGGTTGTACTTCGCGGCCGTCGCCTTGGTGACGACGATCGCGTCACTGTCCTGCGCAGCCGACTGGGGGAGCACGATCAAACTCGACGGCAGTGCGGTCTGGAGAGCCGCATAGACATCGGTCGGGCTGACCGCCGTCGCCGTCTTGTCGACGAACTGGAGCAACGCACCGTTGTACTCAGGAAGCACGTCGATCGAGCCGTCCTCGAGACCGGGCAGGTACTTCTCCCGGCTGCCGATGTTGAGCTTGGTCGACACGCTGGCGCCTTGGTCCTTCAGCGCCTCGGCGTAGATGTCGGCGAGCAGCACATTTTCGGGGAAGTTCGCCGAACCGACGACGAGCTTCGAGCCGCTCGCTGCGGTGCCCTTTGTGTCGAGACCTTGGCTGGTGAGCCACGACTTCGCGACCGCGTCAGGGTCTTGCTTGTTGGTGATGACCTGCACGAGCAGCGCCGTGACACCAGGGGTCGTCAGCTTGGCTGAGATCGCGTTCAGCGTGCTCTTCACCCCGTCGGTCGCCTTCGCCTTGTTGACCAGCGGGAGGATGTTCTGTGCGGCGAAGTTGCTCTTCGGGTCGGCCAGCACGACGAAGTTGTTCGCCGCGATGCTGGGGTCGGTGCTGAAAATGTCTGCTGCATCGACCTGGCCGTTCTTCAGTGCGGCGATGGTGACCGGGCCGGCTTCGTCGAGGGGCTTGAAGCTCTTGAACGTGACCCCATAGTTCTTCGCGAGGCCGGCGATGCCGTCAACGCGGGTTTGGAACTCCGGCGGCGCACCCAAAATGAGCTGGCTCGCGATGGTCGGGCCGCTGGCTGCGCTGCTCGGCGCCGGTGCGGCTGATGACGCGGCAGCCGGTACTGAGGCGGCGGCCGACGATGGCGCCGGCGCCGCGGATGATGCCGCAGCCGTAGTTGTCGGAGGCGCCGCGCTGCTCGGCGTGCTCGCCGCCTTCTTGGAGCTGCTGCAACCGACGAGCCCGAGGGCAAGCGTGATGCCAGTCGCTCCGATGAGTAGGACCTTGCGATTCATGAGGAATCTCCTTGTTGGCGTGCCGAAATCTGTCAACAGTTCGTTCGCTACCTGCTCGTTAGACTGCCGCGACCTCCGCTTGGACGATGTCGGCCGCGGCTGGTCCGCCCGCCGTCATGGCTTTCTTCGAGAAGCGGCCTGACACACCGCGGGAAACAACGTGTCGCTGGATGAACGCGAGCACCGAATCGGTGAGAAGGGCCAGCAGCGCAACGAGCACGCCGCCACCGATCATCTGAGGAAAGTCTTGCTGGGCGAGGCCGTCGTAGATAAACCTGCCGAGGCCGCCGAGAGGAAGGTAGGACGCGATGGTCGCGGTCGCGATGACCTGTAGGGACGCACTGCGCAACCCGGAGAAGATGAGCGGCAGGCTGTTCGGGAGTTCGACGTGCAACAGCACCTGCGAGCCGGTCATGCCCATCGCCGATGCCGCGTCGCGCACCACGCCGTCGACGTTCTGCACGCCGGCATAGGTGTTCGACAGGATCGGTGGAATCGCGATCAGCACGAGCACGATCTCGGTCGGGATGAGGTAGCCGAAATCGGTACGGCCGTGGAAGTTCGGGGCGATCATTACCGTCAACAGAATGAGGACGCCGACGGTCGGCAACGCGCGCAAGGTGTTGGCGGCGCTGACGAGGAAGGGCAGCCGGCCCGTGTGGCCGATGAAGAGGCCGACTGGCAATGCGATGGCGAGCGCGATCAGCACGGCGACGAACGAATACGTGACGTGGGCTTGTATTTGTGTGCCGATGGCAGTCATGCCACTGCTGCCACGCCAGTGCGCGGCGGTAGTCAGCCAGCCAAAAACGTTGCCGATCATCGGCTCCGCACCGCCCCGCGCCACGGCGTCAGCAGTCGGTTCGCGGTCACGATCACGCCGTCGAACGCAAGCGCCAGCGCGACGCACAACACGATGCCGAGCACGATCGGTGGGTAGTACGCAGTTGGTGTTGACAGCTGAAAACCGGTGGTGAACAGCTGCCCGAGGTTGGCGAGACCGATCGTTCCGGCAACCGCGACGATGCTGACATTCGACACAGTTGCGACCCGAAGCCCTGCAGCGATAACCGGGACGGCGATGGGTAGCTCAACCTTGAACAGTCGCTGGACGGGCCCGAGCCCCATTGCGGTCGCTGCCTGCAGCACATCTTCGGGGACGGATCCAAGACCATCGGCCACCACGCGCACCAGCAGTGCGACGGAGTAGATCGTCAAAGCGATCGGTACCTGAATCGGGTTAAGAGCCTTGAGACCGAGTAGCGGCGGGATGATGACGAACAGCGCGATCGATGGGATCGTGTAGAGCAGGCCCATGATCGACAGCATCGGCGGGTAGATCCATTTGTAGCGGCTCGCGAGCCAGCCAAGTGGCAGCGCGATAGCAAGGCCGATCACGACGGGTAGCGCCGACAGCCACACGTGATCCCAGAGCCAGCTGAGGTCTTGGTGGCGATGCGCGTTGAAGTACGCCCAGAAATGCCAAGGGGACGACGAGGCGGCACCCGACGTCGAAGCCGCGGTCATCGGGGGGTCGCCCCCGCACCCTGCGCGGGAACTGCCTGCACGGGAACGGCCTGCTGACGCACAACCTGCTGTTGTTCAAGGAGCCGGACCACGGTCGCGGCCGTGATCGTGCCGGCGAACCGACGCGCCTCGTCGACGATCACCCCGCGACCCGTCGGCGACGACAACGCGGCGTCGAGCACCGAACGAAACGTGCCGTTGACCGCCGCGACGGTGCCGCCGCGATGCAGCAACGGCGGTGTGATCTGCGGTGAGGCACGGGTGGCGTCGTCGCCGACCGCGAGCCAACCCTGCGGCCACTCGTGGTCGTCGACGACCAGTACCCAGCCGTCGCGTGCGACGGCAGCGGCCGCACTGACGTCGGAGCCCATCAGTACGGTGGTTTCAGGATCGAGTTGCAGACCGGGAACGGGCTCGAACCCAAGGGCTCGATATCCGCGGTCGCGACCGACGAAGCCCGCCACGAAATCGTCGACCGGATTGGACAGCAGATCGGCCGGCGTCGCAAGCTGCGCGAGTTTGCCACCGACCCGCATCACGGCGACCTGGTCGCCGAGCTTGATCGCCTCATCGATGTCGTGCGTCACGAACACGATCGTCTTGCTGAGCTCGCTCTGCAGTCGAAGAAACTCGTTTTGCAGCTGCTCGCGCACGACGGGGTCGACAGCGCTGAACGGCTCGTCCATCAACATCACCGGCGGGTCGGCGGCCAGTGCGCGGGCGACACCGACTCGCTGCTGCTGGCCGCCGGACAGCTGTGCGGGATACCGCTTCGCGAAACTCGCCGGCAGGCCGACTCGCTCGAGCAGTTCAAGAGCGTTCGCGCGCGCCTGTCGTTTGTTCTGCCCGAGCAGCAGCGGAACCGTGGCGACGTTGTCGACAATCGTGCGGTGCGGGAACAGGCCGGCGTGCTGGATGACGTAGCCGATACCGCGCCGCAGCTCGGTGGGGGACGTGGTCGAGTGGTCGCGGTCGTCGATCCAGATGCGCCCGCTCGTCGGCTCGATCATCCGGTTGATCATTCGCAGGCTGGTCGTCTTGCCGCACCCCGACGGCCCGACAAGCACAGTGATTTTGCCAGACGGCGCGGTGAGGCTGAGGTCGTCGACCGCGACGGTGCCGTCGGGATACGTCTTCGTCACCGAATCGAAGCGGATCATCGCGAGGCCACTCTCTCCGTTGGGGCCGCCGCGCGTGGCGGTGCGTCGAGTTGGGTCGCCAGCGCGTCGGCTTCGGTGCTGACGATTTGGCCGTAGGCGTGCATGGTGTCGTCGTCGATCCGGTACGTCGGGCCGAGCAGGCTCAATGCCCCGGCAATGCCTCCAGGTCGCCGGATCGGCGCGACGATCGCGGTCACGTCGGGCTCGGCGCGGTCGCGTTGGGCTACATACCCATGTGGGCCGACATCACCCCGCAGCGCGTCACCCACCGCGAGATCCGCGGAAGGGACGGCTTTGCCCACCCAGCTGGTATGGCGCACGGCGTGGGTGCCCTCGACCATTGCGATGTAAATGGCGGTATCGGCAGGACCGGCGATGCTGAGGTAGGCCGACTCGCCGGTGGCGGCGACGATGCGCTTGAGGGCCGGCTCGGCCATCGCCACCAGCGACTGGCGCCCGAGCGCGGTCGCGCCGAGCTGCACCAGGCGGGGACCGGCCCGAAACGACCCGTCGGCGCCGCGAGCGACGAAGCCGGAGCCCTCAAGGGTCCGGAGCAGCCGCAGGGCGGTGCTGGCCGGCAGCCCGGCCCGTCGGGCGCAGTCGGAGAGCATGATCGGGTCTTCGTCACACACGACCGCGAGCAGGCCCAACGCACGATCAACGGTGCGAGTGGACGACACCGCCGCGGCCATGCTGCCCCCTTTTCCTATCGGCAAAATATGCATCGCCGATTTCACTTAGCGCAAATGCACTGCCAGGCAATGGCAGCCTTACACAGGCGTGTGACAGTTTTCCACCCGGATTTCTTACGAATTGGAATCGTTGCGAGTCGGTAGACCCGTCGCGAGCGATCGATCGCGGCGTGCCGCTGCTGGCACAATGTCGCCGTGCCGCCGCCACCCACGTTTCGGGCCGCCACGTCGGACGACGTGGCGCTGGTGGTTGATCTTGTGGAGTCCGCTTACCGGGGTGAGCCCAGCAAGGCAGGCTGGACGACGGAGGCCGAGCTGCTCGGCGGGCAGCGCACCGATGCGGAGGCGATCGCCGCGGTCGTCGCGTCGGCCGATAGCCGCGTGCTGCTCGCAAGCGACGAGCACGGCGCGGTGATCGCGTGTTGCGCGATCGAGCAACGCCGCGCGGGCCGCTCCTACTTCGGCACCTTCGCCGTCCGCCCTGGATTGCAAGGTGGTGGCGTCGGCAAGCAGGTTCTGGCCGAGGCTGAGCGAGTCGCGCGTGACGAGTGGGCGTGCGACGTGATCGAGATGACGGTGATCGGTCAGCGTGAGGATCTCATCGCCTGGTACGGCAGGCGCGGCTACGCGGCCACCGGTGAGATGCGTCCTTTCCCTTACGGGGACGAGAGATTCGGCCTACCGAAACGCGACGATCTGTACTTCGTCGTACTGGCGAAGTCGCTCGTCTGACGGCGTTGCGCCGCGCGTGTGGCGGTCTCGCTTGAGACAGTGTCGTCGCGATGGACATCCGCCGTGCACTTGCCGACGACGCATTGGGCGTCGCGACTGTTCACGTGCGCTCGTGGCAGGCGGCGTACCGCGGATTGATGCCGGACGTCTACCTCGATCAACTCGATGTCGAGAGACGGCGTGCTGGTTGGGAGCGCAGTATCGCGGAGACCGACTGGCCGCGCACCGGCACGCTGGTTGCCACTGAGGCGAACGGGACAGTGGTCGGTTTCGCACATGTCGGACCAGCGCGCGACGACGACCTCGATCCTTTGGTCGTCGGCGAGCTAGCCGCGATCTATCTGCTCCCTCAGGTATGGGGGAGCGGCGTCGGACGGCGATTGATGCTGGCGGCGGTGAACGTGCTGCGCGACGCCGGCTTCGCTGAGGCGATCTTGTGGGTACTCGAAGGAAACGAGCGAGCGCAACGATTTTACGAGATCGGCGGCTGGCAGCTTCATGGCGTGCCCAAGGACGTGGTCATTGCCGACGTGAATCTCGCCGAGGTTCGTTACCGGCTGACGTTGTAGAGCCGTCGGCGCTACGGGCTGGTCCCACGAGAGCGTAATCGGGTCGTCAGGATCGTCGTTGCCTGTCGACACGTTCCCGTAGCCGTCAGTCCGGGTGATTGTGACTGCGAAGGGAGACCGGCCGTGGGGGGTTGTCGCATACTGGGTCGGATGTCTTGCCCACGCGCCACTGCCCCTCTCGCGGTGGTTGGGCTCGTCGCCGTCCTCGTTAGCGCCTGCACGACCTCGCACGGGTCGAAGGCGAGGCAGTCGCCGACGGGATCGAGTGCGGTCGCTGGGGGGTTGAGCAGTCCGCAGGCGTTCAGCCTGCCGCCGTCAAGCCCCGGGTCGCCGCCTGCTTCCACTCCGGTGTCAAGCGCGCCGCCGGTGTCCTCGCCGCCCGTGTCCCCACCGCCGGTCTCGAGCCCGCCGGCTGCCGTCGCCGCTGGTGTCCGCGGCACGGTCGTCGTGGGCGGTGCGACGCCGGCGCGGATGTCGATTTCGGTCAGCCGGGCGCTCTTCACATCAGCGCCGACGGTCGTCGTGGCGTCGCCAACAGAAGCGGCGGACGTCGCCAGCGGCGCGGCAGAGGCGCAGCAACTCGACGTCCCGCTGCTGCTTCTTGATCACGACGGCGCAGCGCCCGCAGACGCCACACCGACACCTGCATTGTTCGCGGCGGAGCTGACTCGACTCGGAACCAGCACGGTCATCGCGATCGGCAGCAGCGCCGCCGACGTGACTGCGGCAGCGCCCTCCGTCAGCGTGGTTGCTACGGCGGCGCAGACGCCGGCCGCGACATCGAGCGATGGCAACGACCTCACGGTTCTCGTGCCGAAGGGTGTTAACGCGGCGTCCGACGCGGTCGCGACGATGGCGTCGGCGAGTGCGCACGCGGCACGGGCGACTGTCGTGTCAGTGCAGGGCGCCGACCCGCGTCGCGATCCGGCAGCGATCGCTGCTCTCGCAGCGCACCCGCCGCACAACGTGCTCGCCGTCGGCACCCAATTCGGCACGCCCGCAACGGTCGCCGCTCGCGTCGCGGTCGCGAGTACCGGCACGCAGCTGCCAGGCGGCGGTCAGATCTTCTTTCCTGGACGCCGATTGGTTGCCCTGTATGGACATCCGGGCGGCGCGGCATTGGGTGTTCTCGGTGCGCAAGACCTGCCCTCGAGCATCGCTCGCGTCAAACAGCTTGCCGCGGTGTATGCACCGATGAGCACCGTGCCAGTGGTCCCGACCTTCGAAATCATCGCGACCGTTGCACAAGCGGCCGCGGGCAGCGACGGCAACTATTCGGGGGAGTCGAGCGTCGCGTCACTCCTTCCGTGGGTGCAGGCGGCGACCGCCGCTGGGTTGTACGTCGTGCTCGACCTGCAACCCGGCAGTGCCAACGTGCTGTCGCAAGCAAAGCTGTACACGTCGTTGCTTGCGATGCCTGATGTCGGGCTCGCGATCGATCCGGAGTGGGCACTGGCTCCAGGCGAGCACCCGCTCGGGCAGATCGGCAGCCTCACGAGCGCGCAGATCAACTCGGTTGGTGCGTGGCTCGAGCAGCTAACGGCGTCGAAGCACTTGCCGCAGAAGCTGTTGGTGCTGCACCAGTTCAGGCTGTCGATGATTGGTGACGAGGCCGCGTTGAAGACCAACTACAACGACCTCGCGGTGCTGATTCATATGGACGGTGAAGGCAGCACGCCGAGCAAGATCGCGACCTGGAATGCCGTTACGCACGCGGCGCCGAAAGGCGTTCCGTTTGGGTGGAAGAACTTCTACAAGGAAGACCACCCGACCATGACGCCTGAGCAGACCATGGCGCAAAAGCCGACGCCTGTCATGATTTCCTATCAGTAGGTTTTCCCGGCGAACCACTAGCCGTCCCCGACGAAACGGCGACATGTCATGACGATCAGCGAGAAGGAACCGGTGCGCGACGCCGATCCTTGCGTGCCGCGCGCTTCGGGCATCGACCCCGTGCGAATGGCAATCGCGCTGGAGGTTTTCGAGGAACTCGACGAACTCCCTGTCGACCATCCGCAGGCCATCGAGGTGCGCCGGGCGACCGCACGTCTTTACAAGACAGTCAAGCAGCGCAACCGTAAGGAAAAGCGGTCGGCCGTTGTCGCTGCTGACGAAGCGGTGACGGCGGCAACTGCGACCGGGGCTCCGGGCCGGATCGATGACGAGACGCAGGGCTTGGCCCTGACAGCTTCGACGACCGCGCCGACGGTCGGGGTCTTGGGCAAGGCGCGGGCGTGCTACATCTGCAAGGAGCGCTACCGCGAAGTCGACGCGTTCTACCACCAGCTGTGTCCGACGTGTGCCGCGCTGAATCGCAGCCGCCGTGACGCCCGCACCGATCTGACCGGTCGTCGCGCGCTGCTGACCGGCGGTCGCGCAAAGATCGGGATGTACATCGCGCTGCGTTTACTGCGCGATGGTGCGCACACGACAATCACCACCCGCTTTCCCACGGACGCGGCGCGCCGCTTCACCGACATGCACGACAGCTCACAGTGGTTGCATCGCTTGAGCATCGTGGGGATCGACCTGCGTGACCCTTCTCAGGTCGTCGAGCTCGCCGACGCAGTTGCCGCCCAGGGGCCGCTCGACATCCTGATCAACAACGCAGCGCAGACTGTGCGCCGTACGCCGGGTGCCTACGCGCAACTCATAGCGGCGGAGAGCGCGCCGCTACCGGATGGGCCGCGTCCGGAGTTGATCGAGCTCGGGTACTCCGTGGGCGCTGCGCCGGCCGCGATCGGTGCGCATCATGGGACCCATGAGTTGACGCCGCATGCGCTGACCGCCCTCGCCTTGACCAGCGGGTCGGCGTCCCTCGAGCGAGTCGCCGAGCGGACCGCGATCGACGCCGGCGGTCTGGTGCCCGACCTCGATGCGGTGAACAGCTGGACCCGGCGCGTGCATGAGGTCGACCCGGTCGAATTGCTCGAAGTGCAGCTGTGCAACGCGATTGCGCCATTCGTGCTCGTGAGCCGACTGCGCGCATCGATGGCGGCGGCGACGGCGCGCCGCAAGTACGTCGTGAACGTGTCGGCCATGGAAGGTCAGTTCGGCCGCAACTACAAGGGCGCGGGGCACCCACACACGAATATGGCGAAGGCCGCGGTGAACATGCTCACGCGCACGAGTGCACGTGATCTGTACGCCGAAGGCATTCTGATGACCAGCGTCGACACCGGGTGGATCACCGATGAACGTCCGCATCCCACCAAGGCACGACTTGCCAACGAGGGATTCCACGCACCGCTCGATCTCATCGACGGCGCGGCGCGTGTGTACGACCCGATCGTGCGGGGCGAGCAAGGGGTCGATCTCTACGATTGCTTCCTCAAGGACTACGCGAAGTCGGCCTGGTAACGGGAGGTGATCGAGGCCATGCGTCCCACGCTGTTCGAGTTCGCCGGTGGTGAGCCTGCGTTTCTCGCGCTGGCGAACGCCCACCATGCTTTGTGTCTTGCGGATCCCGAGTTGAACCACCCGTTCTCGCATCCAGGCGGGAATCCACAGCACATCGAGCGGCTCGCCGCGTACTGGGCCGAGGTCATGGGGGGCCCGCCCACCTACTCCCAGTCGTGTGGCGATCAGTCGTCGCTGCAGCAACTGCACGCGGGCAATGGCGACATGACAGATCTCGGGCGCCGATTCGTCGCGTGCTTCGTGCAAGCTGCGGACGACGCCGGGTTGCCGGATGACCCCGAGTTTCGGGCGGCACTGCGCGCGTACATGGAGTGGGCGGTCAGCGACGTGCTCGTTTACTCGCCGCAGGGCGCGCAAGTACCGACTGGGCTACCGATGCCGCACTGGTCGTGGGACGGCCTGCAGACGGACAACTGACGAATGTCCCGGTCTAGGGGCCGAGTTTGCGTGCGCGGTAGCGGCTGTTTTGTCGGGGTCGTTGCGTCGGGTCGAGCCACACGGGTGGGATGAACCAGGGTCGGCCGTCGATGGTTTTGATGGTCCAGCTGTCTGTGTGGACGCGGTCGTGGTGGTGGGCGCATAGCAGCGTGGTGTTGCGTAGTGAGGTGGGTCCGCCGTCGGCCCAGTGGTCGATGTGGTGGGCGTCGCACCACGAGGGTGGGCGGTCGCAGCCGGGGAACGCGCAGCCTTCGTCGCGCACGATCAGCGCCCGGCGCAGTCCTTGGGGCACCAGGCGGGTGGCGCGGCCGATGTCTAGCGGTTGGCCGGCGCTGCCCAACACGACGGGGATGATGGTGGCGTCACAGGCGATGCGGCGGGCCGCGCTCGTGCTGATCAGATAGCCGCCTTGCAGGCTTGCGGGTGGGCTGCCGATCTGGCGTTGCAGGCAGTCCAGGGTGGTGGTGACGAACAGGTGCGGCCGTTCACCCCTGACGTCGGGCAGGGTCGGGGTGGCGAGCTGGCATAGCTGGATGAACGCATCGGCGTTGCGGCGTTCGGGCACCCGGGTGTCGGGGACGCCGTCGACGGTGGGCCACGGTGCCGCCAGCGGGTCAAGTACCGCCAGCGCGAGGGCGGCGGACTCCTTGTCCAGGCAGCCACGCATCTTCACGCTGCCGTCGTGTTGGCGGATCAGTTGCAGCCAGCGGCGGCTGCGGGCGTCGGCTTCTTGGCGTTCGAACCCGTCGGGGTCGAACCGCTCGGCGATCTCCATCGACCGCTGCACGACGGCTTTGGTGCCTTCGTCGCGGGCGATGTCGACGAGTAGTTCTTCGATGTCGGTGTTCATCGCCGCCGGGACCCCACCGGGGAGGGTGTCGATCGCCGCACACACCGCGGTCGCCGCCTCTTGACCGATGTCGCCGGCGGCAAACGCGGCGCCGACCACCGGCCGGTTCGCCAACGCCCGGTGCAACGCCAGCCGAGCCCTGCCGATGCCGACCGGTAGGTCGGTGACGTTGTGCAGCCACACCGCCGTCGAGGAGGCGCCGCTCTGATCGGCGATCCCGGACCGATCGGCTTGGGCCAGCGCCGCTACTTGGGCCGCGCAGGCACGCCTGGCGAGGCGTTCGAGCGCGATCACCAGACTCCCAGCATCAGCGGTCGACATCGACCACAACGACGCATCCGCAAAGGCATCCAACCCAGCCGAGATCACCGCAACCGCCGCAACAGCGGGATGCTGGTAATCGGTAGGGACCGCACTCATAAAGACAACCTAGCCACAGCCACCGACAAAACGGCGAGCCCACAAAC
>DASRZB010000143.1:0-2117 GCA_035653855.1 Acidothermaceae bacterium
CGAGCACGAACTGCACGGCGCCGGATGCGTTGACCCTTTCCAGAGTCTTCTCGTTCAGCGTGGCGTCGTAGCGCACAGCGACGAACTGCAAGCCGGAGGGCGCGGTGTAACCGACGGTGTCGGCACCGACCGATTTGATGACGCCCGACCGTAGATCGATCTCATGCTTGCCGGAGCCGTCGAGGTTGCCCATGAGCACCCGGCCGGCATCGCCGGACCACGCGAGCGGTGTCGAGTAGCCGATGTCCTGATTGGTCGGTTGCTGGGTGGCCGGCCAGCTGACGATCCGGTAACGGCCGCCTTCTGGTGAGATCAGCCACAGCGTCTCAGTGCCTGGGGTCGGCGAGGTGCGGGTCGTCAGCAAGAACCAACCGGGTCCGACCTGTGGCCAGGGCACCTGCGATCGAGTTCCGGTCTGCCCGACCGTTAGGGGCCCCGGTGACGCTGCCGGCGTGGAACTCGGTGTGGAACTCGGTGTGGTCGAAGCCGCCAGCGACTGCGTCGGATTCGGCGACGTATTCGACGGCTCGCGTGGCGTCGTCAGATCGGGGCTAGCGCCAGGCCGCGCCGAACTCGACGCGACGGGTGCGGCTTGCGAATGCGAGCTCCCACACGCGACGACACATGTGAGCATCGCCGCAGCGGACAACAAGCTCAGGGCCTGACGAAGGCGGTCACCTGTTCCCGAAAAGCCACGCACTGGTTATCCCAATCTGATCCGTGAGCGGGCCGCGGATGGATGCGCCAAGCTGAACGGACCAGCCGCTGAGCGTCTCGTCGGGGTTGCCGAAGACGTAGCGCCCGTCGCTGCATGCGTAGTTCGGCCGCAGTCCGTTGACGTTGTCTTCGGCGCCATGTGAGAACACGCATTCAGTGCCGTCAGTCAAGTCGAGGGCCCACGGGTTGGCAATGCCGTAGCCAGGCCACGAGTTCGGGCTCGCGGCCGGCTGCGGCGGCTGCGTCGGCGTGGGCGGTCCGAGAAGTACGCGGACAGCTTTGGTTGCTGCCGGGGAAGCGACGAACAGGCAGCTGCTTCCTTCCAGGTTCGGGAAACATGGGTCGTAGATCGGACCGTTGGGGCTAAGGCATCGCAACGGTTCCAGGTCGTGAGCAACGGCGGTGCAGTTGAGCGAGGGGTCGATGGGGGAGACCATAGACGAGTCAGTCGAGGCGATCACGAGACCTGGGCGCGGCAAGTCGTTGACGTAGGGCGTGTAAGTCAGGATCTGCGTCGCGTACATGGCTCCGATGTGACCGTCGACCGGCGTCTGGATCGCCGGCGGGTCGAAGCTCGGCAGCGGCGGCGGCATGGACTGCTGCACCGACGCCTGCACGGACGGCGGCGCCGAGGGCACCGGTAACGCGGCGGACTCTGTGCGGTGCGTCCCGACGCCCATGACCACCACGATCACTGCGGCTGCTGATGCGAGCACGCTGCCGCAGCCCACGAGTAGTCCCCTGCGACGTCGGTTCTCGTTGGCCTCGATCATGGTCGCCCCCGGTTGCGTCGTGCGTCACAGAGTAGATGCGGAGCGCGCCAGAAAGGTTGTCACGGGCAGCTGCCGCTCCCGTGAAAGACTGGTGTCATGGCAGCGACGATTCTTGACGGCAAGGTCAATGCGGCGCAGATCAAGGCCGACTTGAAGATCCGCGTCGCGGCGCTGCGTGGCGCGGGCGTCGTGCCGGGGCTCGGCACTGTCTTGGTCGGCGACGATCCGTCGAGCGCTGCCTATGTCGCCGGCAAGCATCGCGATTGCGCAGAGGTCGGGATCGCGAGCATCCAACGCGAGCTTCCGGCGTCCGTCTCGCAGGCTGAGGTCGAGGCCGTCATCGACGAACTCAACGCCGACCCGAGCTGCACCGGCTACATCGTCCAGCTGCCGCTGCCGCGAGGTCTCGACGAGTTCGCCGTGCTCGAGCGGATCGATCCTCGCAAGGACGCCGACGGGCTGCACCCGAGCAACCTTGGGCGACTCGTGCTGATGCAGCCGGGGCCGCTGCCGTGCACGCCGCGCGCGTGTGTGGAGCTGATGCGCCGCTACGACGTCCCTATCAACGGGGCAGAGATTGTCGTGGTTGGTCGCGGCGTGACCGTTGGGCGTCCGATCGGGCTGCTA
>DASRZB010000144.1:0-4586 GCA_035653855.1 Acidothermaceae bacterium
GGTCGGCATGGCACGATTCGTCGATGCGTGCGGTCGTGCAACGAGTGAGCGAAGCGCGTGTTGTTGTCGATGGTGCGACCGTTGGCGAGCTCGCGAGGCCGGGCCTCGTCGTCCTCATTGGGGTTACCCATTCCGACACCGCAAGTGACGCACGGCTCATGGCGTCAAAGCTGTACCACCTGCGAATTCTCGAGGGCGAGAAGTCGTGCGCGGACGTCGATGCGCCGCTGCTCGTGATCAGCCAATTCACCCTGTACGCCGACATCGGAAAAGGTCGCCGCCCGTCGTGGAGCGCGGCCGCACCAGCGCCCCTCGCCGAGCCGGTCGTTGAGACCGTCGTCGAAGAACTACGCGCGCTGGGTGCCGAGGTCGCGACCGGTCGATTCGGCGCAAATATGCAGGTGGAGCTGGCAAATGACGGCCCGATGACGTTGGTGATCGACGTCAACGGAACGAGCCGCTAGCGAACTCCGAGCGTCCGGAACGCCGCTCTGGCAACCTGTCCGGGACGCGGGCCGGAATCCCGCTCGACGACGGCATCCATGGTTGCGGGCACATCGACGTCGCCGGTACGGACCAGCACGGAGGCATCGTCGGCGGTCGCGTACTTGACCACGGCCAAAGCGATCGGCCCGAACTCGTAGTGGTAGGCAGCGCTTGTCACCCGACCGATCACGTCGGGGTCATCGCCTACCGCCACAACCTCGCTTCCTCGGGCCGGCAGAACTTCGCGCGCGCTGCCATCGAGGTGAAGCCGAACGAGACGGCGCGGCGGCCGACCAAGATTCGCAACACGCGCCACTGTCTCCTGGCCGCGGTAACAACCCTTGTCGAGCTGCACCGCCGTCCCGATCCAACCCAACTCGTGTGGGATCGTGCGGTGGTCGGTCTCGAGTCCGAACCGCGGGCGTCCGGCTGCCACTCGAAGAGCCTCGAGAGCGAGGACGCCGGCCGGCGGGCCAGTGCGATCGGCCGAGGTCGCGAACGCCAGAAGGTCAGTGCGCGCAACGAAAACTTGCCGTCCTGCGACATCGTCGCGCTGCGGATCGACCCGTGTCAGCAGGGTCGCGTGGGGCTCGAGGATCGGCTCCCACACGACGGCCCAATCGGCGGTCACGTCGTCGACGTCGACGCGCAGCATGAATCGCATCGATGTAAGGAAATCGACGAGCGGCTGGGCGTCAGACCGTTCCACGTGAATCCAGACCGCTTCGCCATCGTCGACAAGTTGAAGGTGATGTTCAACATGACCCTGCGGGCTCAGAATCAGCGCCTGTGCACCGACGCGGGGTGCGAGCCGTTCAACGCTTTGCGTCGTCAGGTTGTGCAACCAGGTCAGCCGGTCCGCACCAGTGATTCGGACGACACTGCGATGCGACAAATCCACGAACCCGGCACCGTTCGCCAACTGCCGCTGTTCGCGGAGCGGATCGCCGTAGTGGGCGGCCACTCCCGTATCGGGTGCCCAATCAGTGGCACCCGCGGGCGAATCTGTGGCGACCGCGCTCGGCAGGTCGAGCAGTGGGCTGCGGTACGCAACAGCCTGCACACTTTCATCTACCGCGCCCATGGGGTCGAGTGTAAGTGTCAGCCTTCGTGCGCGAGCAGATCAGCGCTGTCCGGGCCGGCGGGGTCGGCGAGATCCCAGAGCAGCGAGATCGGCAGGTGGTCCGCCAGCAGCTGCATAGGGACGATGTCTTCCAGGTGTTCCGTTTGGGTACTCACGAAATTAGGGATCGGCAGCCAAATGGCGCCACTGACCCGCCGATAGGGTGATAGATCGCGCGCATCTGCCACATTGGGCTATTTGGCCTAAACACCTGTCAAATCCACGTATCGGGCATCCACAAGGGTCGTGCTGCGCACGCCTGGCAAGCGTGCACATGCCTCCATCGCCCATAGCAAGCCCGCGCCCCAAGCAAGCCCGCGAATGTGATTGCCGACCGTCCGCCCCTTGATTACCGTGGAAGTACACGAGAGAGGAGGTGGTCCGAAGAATGTGTAGTAGACGGACGCGTGAGGTGGCTGTCAGCTAGCCGCCGTCCTTTCGGACGTGCCTCTAAGCGATCGAGGTTCACGTCGCCTGGATGGCGATGGCGAAACCACGACAGCTCATCCGACCCCCGGACCGCCGGACATCGTCCAGCCGGCCCGTGCCGCACGAACCCGTACGGCATGGCGGAGTCCGGGGGTCGAACCATGTCCAACCCGAACCACGTCCGCAAAGGTCTAGAGATCCAGATCCGGGGAAGGATGTGCCCCATGGCCGATACCGCTGAACTCGAAGACGTGATGCACACAACCGGTGCAATTGTCGCGGGTGTGAAGCCCGATCAATACGGCTTGCCGACCCCGTGCCCCGACTACGACGTCGCGACGCTGGTCAACCACATCGTTGGCTGGGTAGGGGTTTTTGCCGACGGCGCTAGCCAAGCACCACCAAAGACCAATCCCGCGACTTACCAGGTGGGCTCCGACCCGGGCGCCGAGTTTGACGCGGCCGCGCAGCGATTGGTCGCCGCATTCCGCGATGGCGCCGGAGACCGCGAGATCGACCTGGGTAACGGGCCGTCCCCGGGCTCGATGATCTTGGGCATGATCCTGATGGAGTACATCGGGCACGGGTGGGACCTCGCGATGGCAACCGACCAGCCGGCGCCGTACTCGGAGAAGTCGATCGCGGCTGCAAAAGCGGCGGCCGAAGCGAACTTGAAGCCGGAGTACCGCGGCCCCGACAAATCGTTTGGCGACATCGTCGAGGTTTCCCATGATGCCCCGCCGCTCGACGAACTGATTGGGCTCCTCGGCCGCGATCCGCGCGGGGCGAGTTAGACCTTCCTCAGTCGCGCGGACAGGTGCGGGCCAAGCGGCTGCCCCACGGCGGCCATGTCGAACGCGTAGAGCAGGTCGCCGTCGACCGTCCCGTACAGGCGATGGCCGGCGGTGACTTCCTTCGCCGACGCCGTCCGGACGACGACATCAGTACTCAACTCGATGCGGCCGAACGCGAGACTCCCGATATAGACCTCTGCGAGACCGCTGGCGTGTGCCAAGACGACCTCGAGTTCGCCGGCAGTGTCGACTCGCCAGAACCCCGACTCACCTGCACCGGCGCGCAGCACGTTGCCCGCGTCGTCGAGCACCCAACTGCGGCTCACGTAAGTGAGCACCGGCTTGCCGGCGTGCCCGAAGACGACTTCCTGGCCGTAGCGAAACGACTCGATGGTCGGATAGCCGCCGACGCCCACGCCTCGCCACGTGCCTAACAGAAAGGCGAACGGCTCGAGCGATGGATGCAGTGGCTGCAGGGGCGGCGCTGCGGCGTCGGGGATGAATGGCGTTTCGAACGCTGCAGCCAGATCGTCGAGCGGCCCGTCCGTCACCCTTGGGTGCCCTTGCTTGCACGAACAAGGCGGTGGACGCCCAGGGCAGCCGCCGCAACGATCCCGACCGCAGCGACGACGGGCGGCACCACGGAAATCAGCTCGGTCATGCGGCGACCCTAAACGACTTCGCATCCCTGGTGGCGGTAGAAACGGCCGGTTTTGCCGACCATCACAACCACCAGGGATGCGAAGCGTGAACCTCAGACTGCTACTTCGACCTGCGCGATCTCGCCGACTTCGGCGTCCACGATCTGGTCTGCGGTGCCGCCAGGCACCAAGGCCCGAACCGTCCACGTTCCGGGTGCGGCGAAGAAGCGGAACTCACCCGTTGCCGATGTTGGCACCTCGGCGGTGAACTCGCCCCCGCCATCGAGCAGCCGCACGTACCCGACGACCGGCACTCCGTCACGTCGCACGACGCCCTGGATCACTGCTTCCTTGCCGGCGTCGACCCCGACCGGCAATCCACCTGCAACAGCTCCGCACATCAGCCATCAGCGCCAAGCGAAATCGGGACGCCGACCAGCGAGCCGTACTCGGTCCAGGAGCCGTCGTAGTTCTTCACGTTCGGCTGGTCGAGGATCTCGTGCAGCACGAACCACGTGTGCGCCGAGCGCTCGCCAATGCGGCAGTACGCGATGGTGTCTTTGCCGAAATCGACGCCCGCGTCGCCGTAAAGCGTGCGCAGCTCGTCGTCCGATCGGAATGTGCCGTCGTCGTTTGCAGCCTTGCTCCACGGAATGTTCTTCGCGGTCGGAATGTGACCGCCACGCTGCGACTGCTCCTGCGGAAGGTGAGCAGGTGCGAGCAGCTTGCCCGAGAACTCATCAGGCGAGCGGACGTCGACCAGGTTGAGCTTGCCGATCGCCGCAATCGCGTCGTCGCGGAAGGCCCGGATGGACGTGTCGACGTCCTTGGCCTTGTACGACGTCGCGGGGCGGGAAACAGCTTCGTCGGTGAGCTCGCGACTGTCGAGCTCCCACTTCTTGCGGCCGCCGTCGAGCAACTTGGTGTTCTCGTGGCCGTAGAGCTTGAAGTACCAGTACGCGTAGGCCGCGAACCAGTTGTTGTTGCCGCCGTAGAGAATCACGGTGTCGTCATTGCCGATGCCGCGCGACGACAGCAACTTCTCGAAGCCCGCCTTGTCGATGAAGTCACGGCGAACCGGGTCTTGGAGGTCGGCCTTCCAGTCGACCTTGA